>JAYVZC010000324.1:0-7911 GCA_043783695.1 Bacteroidota bacterium | reverse complement strand
GAGCAGAATCATGGTTGCCGGCAATGGTAGCTGTTTCTCTCATTCGTGAAATTGGTCCAGTTATTACAGCTTTAATTTGTGCTGGAAAAGTGGGTTCTGGTATTGGTGCAGAACTTGCATCAATGAAAGTAACTGAACAAATTGATGCAATGGAGGTTTCAGGAATAAATCCATTTAAGTTTATTGTAGTTACCAGAATTGTTTCTACTACACTAATGATACCATTACTAGTGATTTTTGCAGATGTAATTGCCTTGTATGGTTCATATATTGGAGTAAATTTAAAAGGAGACGTTAGTTTTCATTTATTTTTTTTACAAGTAATTGAAAAATTAAATTTTATGGATGTATTTCCTGCATTTATTAAAACATTTTTCTTTGGATTCGCAATAGGATTAATTGGCTGTTACAATGGATACAATTCAAACAAAGGAACCGAAGGAGTTGGGAAATCAGCAAATTCGGCTGTTGTATACGCTTCATTATTAGTTTTTATCATTGATATGATAGCTGTTCAAATTACAAGTCTATTTATGTAAAACAATGGAAACAAAAACAGATAACATAAATATTTCTGAAACGACCACAGAAAAAAATAATTTTATAGTCGAATTAAAACATTTGAAAAAATCGTTTAGTGGAAATCATGTGTTAATCGACATTAATTTAAAACTAGTAATTGGTGAAAACATTGTGATACTTGGAAAATCAGGCAGCGGAAAATCTGTTTTAATCAAATGTATTGTAGGATTAATTGATTCGGATGAAGGAGAACTTATTGTTTTTGATAGAAACATATCTGAGTTAGACAGTGATGAGTTAAATATTATTCGAAAAAAAATAGGATTCCTTTTTCAAAGCGGAGCATTATACGATTCAATGACTGTAAGAGAAAATTTAGAGTTTCCCTTACGAGATAGAAAAAATATTTCAAAAGAAGAGATTAATTCCCTAGTGGAAGAGTCCCTAGCTGATGTAGGTCTTTCAGATGTTATTGATAAAATGCCTTCTGAGCTTTCAGGTGGTATGCGTAAACGATTAGGATTAGCTCGCACCATGATTTTGAAACCTGAAATAATGCTATATGATGAACCTACAACTGGCCTAGATCCAATTACTGCTAAAGAGATTAGTAAGTTAATATTGGAAGTTCAAAAAAAATACAATACATCCTCTATTATTATTACTCATGATATGGAGTGCGCAAAAATCACAGCTAATCGCATTATCGTTTTAAAAGATGGACTATTTGCTGCGGAAGGAACATATAAGGAACTTGAAAAATCAGAAGATAAATGGGTCCGCTCATTTTTCGAATAATATAATTTATTATATCTTAAACAAATAAATAGAATGACAAAAAATATAGAAAGTAAAATCAAATTGGGAATTTTTGTTTCCATTGGCATAGTATTGTTTACTGTTGGCATATATTTTATCGGAGATAGGCAACAACTTTTTAGCAGCACATTCAGAATAAAAGCTGTTTTTAAAGATGTAAACGGATTAAAAGTGGGAAACAATGTACAATTTTCAGGTATTAATGTTGGAACAATAGAAAAAATTGAAATTATATCAGATACAAGTGTTAGTGTAGATATTGTGATTGAAGAAAATACACGAAAATTTATTAAAAAGGATGCAACTGCTTTTATTGGATCGGAAGGATTAATGGGAAATAAAATCATGAATATTACTCCTGGTACAAATGGTGAAAAATCAATAGAAAATAATAATTATATAAAAACGTCAATTCCTGTTAACATTGATGATATTTTAGTAAAAATAAAAGTGACAGCCGATAATGCGGCAATTATTTCGGACCAGTTAGCAGAGATTTTAATACAAGTAAATAGCGGCAATGGAACAATTGGCAGACTGTTGCAAGACAGCACAATTGCTGACAATATTAACGAAACAATCATTAATCTTAAAAGAGGTACACAAGGATTAGATGAAAATATGGAAGCAGCTAAACATAATATTCTTTTAAAAGGATATTTTAAGGATAAGGAAAGAGAAGAAGAAAAAAAGCAAAAAAAAAAGATAAAATAAAACAAAATGATTAGTTTTTTCTATCCCCGCAGCAGAGCTGACGAGGTATTACGAAAAAATTTCGGCAGAAAAGAGTCGACCATCATTTTGAAAAATTTTTGCTTTGCAAAAATTAACATTACACAAACCTACCACGCACAATAGAACTGTGGGGTACATTTGCCTACGCACAGCCCGAGGCAGAGCATCGAGGAATTCGCTCGATTATTTTTTTCGGTTTGCCTAATTCCGGCAAAAAAAGACATACCCATTTTTCTCTTTTTGTTTTGTGCCGATAATCCTACCATACTTGAGCTGATTGTTCTTGGCTAGGGCAAAGCGTTTGCAAGTGCAAAGGAAAAGACTCGTTTGGTGTAGCCAAGCGTCTTTTTCTTTGCTCTTGTAAACTTGGGTGGGGGTTCTGTTTTTTGACGTTGTTTTTGGATTATTCAAAAACCATGACCAAAAAGGTGAACTTTTTGAATCCACGTTTGAGCCTATCATAAGTGCTGAACTTTTTGAATCTGTACAAAAAAGGCTAAAGCAAAATTCACGACCACGAAAAAGTAAAAACAAACACGATTTTGTGTTTACGGACCTTTTAAAGTGTGGTGAATGCGGTTGTGCCATAACAGCACAATATGGCAAGGGAAATGGCGGAACGTATAGCTATTACCGTTGTACCAAAAGAAAGATAAAATGCTCACAAGGGTATATGCGGGAGGAGATTGTGCTCAAGCAAATGCAGGAACAGATTTCAAAAATTTCAATGCCGGAGGAATGGTCGCCTGTTGTTTTTGCTCAAATGACCAAATGGGAGAATGAGGAGCGTGAGGAATTGCAGATATTGGCGCACAAAATAGAATTCTCCTTATCGGAAACCCAAATGAAACTCGATAAATTAGTAAACGGGTTTATCGATGGGATAATAGAGCGTCCAATTTATCTGCAAAAGAAGGAGGAACTCATAAAGCTAAAAATGAGTTTGGAGCTAAAGCAAAAGACATTGGCAAAAAAAGGCAATTTTTGGTTCGAACCAATGCGGGAGTTCTTAGAAACCTGTCAGAGTGCAGGAAATATTGCGACATCAACAAATTTAAAAGAAATAAAGTCATTTATAGAACAAGTTGGAACGAACCGTATTATAAAGGATAAGAATGTACAACTGGAATTCCACCAACCGTTTTCCCTTTTGCTTGAACACAAAAGGCTTTCAGAGGGGCTATTAAAAAAAGAAAAGGGCGAAAAAAAGAAGGAAATGTAACAAAAAATGCTACACTTCCCGTATGGCGGAGAGAGAGGGATTCGAACCCTCGGTACCGGTTTCCCAGTACGACAGTTTAGCAAACTGTTCCTTTCGGCCTCTCAGGCATCTCTCCTCACCCTTTTTTCAAAGGACTGCAAATGTAAAAAAAAGATTTCCTATTGCAAAACAAAAAGCAACATATTCCGTGTAATCAGCCTATAGACTAACAATACACCCTTTCTGCTCTCAAAAACGATGATATTTTCTTTTTTATATGATTTTCGTCAAGTCTGACTTCTATCATTTCTTTTTCTTTTTTCCAGAAATACATTTGTTTCATCAATAAATTAAAATTGAAACAACATGGAAGCTAACAATACAAAATTTCAATCCAGAATAGATGAAGGCGAATTTGTAGAACCAAAAGATCAAATGCCTGATAAATACAGACATCATCTTATTCGTCAAATGTCGCAACATGCACATTCGGAAGTTATAGGAATGCAACCAGAAGGAAATTGGATTAGCAGAGCACCAAGTCTAAGAGCAAAACAAATTCTTTTAGCAAAAATCCAAGATGAAGGCGGACATGGATTGTATTTATATAGTGCAGCCGAAACATTAGGAATTTCTCGCTCCGAAATGATTAATCAATTACACACAGGAAAAGCAAAATATTCAAATATTTTTAACTATCCAGCATTAACATGGGCTGATATTGGAGCCATAGGTTGGTTAGTAGATGGTGCTGCCATCGTAAATCAAATTTCGTTGCAACGTACTTCTTATGGTCCTTATAGTAGAGCCATGGTTCGCATTTGCAAAGAAGAAAGTTTTCATCAACGTCAAGGTTATGAAATTATGGCTAAGATGATGAAAGGAACAAAAGAACAACAAGAGATGGCACAAGATGCTATGAACCGTTGGTGGTGGCCAGCACTAATGATGTTTGGTCCACACGATAGTGATTCACCACATTCATCAGATGCTTTTAAATGGAAAATAAAACGTGAAGGCAATGATGAACTTCGTCAAAAATTTATTGATAAAACAGTTCAACAAGCAAAAGTAATTGGATTAACTATTCCTGATAAAGAATTAAAATGGAATGAGAAAAAAAACATTTACGACCATGGTGAAATTAATTGGAATGAATTTCATCAAGTAATTAGTGGAAACGGACCCTGCAATAAACAACGCATGGAGCATCATGTAAAATATCATGAAGAAGGTGCTTGGGTGAGAGAAGCAGCAGAAGCATACAAAAAAAGAAAACTTAACATAGAAAATTTAACAATCGCTTAAATCTAAAAACCATGGTAACAGATACACAACTTGATCTTTGGGAAGTATTTATTCAACCAAAATCCGGAAACAGATATGCGCATGCAGGAAGCATTCATGCATCTGATAAAAAAATGGCAATTCAAAATGCCCGTGACATTTATACACGAAGAGGAGAAGGAACAAGCATTTGGGTAGTGCCATCCAATTGCATCATTGCATCTGATCCGAATGATGAAGACATGTTGTTTGAACCTTCAAACGATAAAGTTTACAGACATCCAACTTTTTATGAAATGCCGGAAGGTGCTAAAAATATTTAATCATGAAAAAACAAGAAGCTATTTACAATTACGCATTGCGTTTAGGAGACAACTCATTAGTATTAGGACATAGATTGGCTGAGCTTTGTAGCAAAGGTCCAATCTTAGAAGAAGACCTTGCTCTTACGAATATGGCGTTGGACCACATTGGTAGAGCACAAGCCTTTTTAGGATATGCAGCTCAAGCAGAAGGGAAAAATAAAACAGCTGATGATTTAGCTTATAAACGCGGGGAACGTTCTTTCTACAATAATCTTATCATGGAATTACCTGATAAAGATTTTGCAGCAACCATTGCTCGTCAATTACTTGTTTCATCCTTCGAATATTTTTTATATACCGAATTAATGGAAAGTAAAGATGAAACAATAGCTGCAATTTCTGCAAAGGCGGTGAAAGAAGTAAGGTATCATTTAGCACATTCAAGCGACTGGACATGCAGATTGGGAGAAGGAACAGATTTGAGTCATGAGAAAATGCAAAGAGCAATAAACGATTTGTGGATGTTTACCGATGAATTATTTGAAATGAATGTTGTAGATGAAATTTTAATTAAAGAAGGAATTGCAATTGATTTAAATAGAATTAAAACGCAATGGTTTGATCATGTAAAAGAAGTACTTGATGAAGCAACGCTAAAATTACCTGAATCAAATTACATGCAAACAGGCAGTAGAAAAGGAATTCATACAGAATACCTTGGACATATTCTATCTGAAATGCAATATTTACAACGCGCTAATCCAACAGCACAATGGTAGTAGCAGTTTATACTAAAGAAGATATTTTCAATCTTTTATCTACGATTCCAGATCCTGAAATCCCTGTTGTGAATATTCAGGAAATGGGAATGCTAAGAGATGTTGTTTTAACCGATAAAGGTTGTGAAGTAATTATTACTCCTACTTATACCGGTTGCCCTGCAATGGGAATGATTGAAGACGATATAAAAAAAATCTTAACAGAAAGAGGAGTTTCTAATGTTACAGTTAAGTTAGTTTATGCACCAGCTTGGACAACTGATTGGATGAGTAATGAAGCAAAAGAGAAAATGCGAAAATATGGAATTGCTCCTCCAATGTTTTCAGCTTGTAATAAGTTAACCGCATATGGTAAACATGAGTTTATCAAATGTCCTTTTTGCAATTCAACAAACACTGAATTAATTAGCATGTTTGGTTCAACTGCTTGCAAAGCATTATACAAGTGTGAAAAATGTAAAGAACCATTTGAATATTTTAAATGTCACTAAAAAATTGAACTATGCCAGTATATCAATCAGTAGGAAATGTTCCTAAAAAACGACACGTAGTATTTCGTCAAAAAGATGGAAGTTTATATCACGAAGAATTATTTGGAACAGAAGGATTCTCTGGAACGTCTTCATTGGTGTATCATCTGAATCCACCAACAATGGTAAAAGAAATGGGTACACCTTATTCCGTGCGTCCAGAAGTTGCCATTGAAGACAACTTAAGAGCTATGAGTTTTCAAAGTTTTGATGTTGCTCCCGAAAGTGATTACATCAAAAGCAGAAAAATACTTTTTGTAAATGATGATATGGCCATTGGAATTTCAGCTCCATCCAAATCGATGACCGATTATTATTATAAAAATTCTGATTCGGATGAATTAATTTTTGTTCACAAAGGCTCTGGGTCAATACATTCGATGTATGGAGTAGTTGATTTTGAGTATGGAGATTATTTAGTTATTCCTCGGGGAACAGTTTATCAAATGAAGTTTGATACTTCTAAAAATAAATTATTAGTCGTTGAATCACACAGTCCCGTTCGCACACCAAAACGTTATCGCAATGAATTTGGACAATTATTAGAACACTCACCATTTTGTGAACGAGATTTAAAATTACCTCATTCATTAGAAACACATTCCGAAATTGGAGAATTTGAAGTACGAATTAAAAAACGCGGATTGATTTATCCATTTACCTATCAAACGCATCCATTTGATGTTGTTGGCTGGGATGGCTATAGTTATCCTTATGCATTTTCAATTTTTAATTTCGAGCCAATCACGGGAAGAATACACATGCCTCCTCCTATTCATCAAAATTTTGAAGGAAGAGGATTTGTAATTTGTTCGTTTGTTCCAAGAATGTATGATTACCATCCAGATGCAATTCCTGCTCCGTATCATCACAGCAATATTGATTCAGATGAATTACTATATTATGTTGATGGTGATTTTATGAGCAGAAACAATATTGGTAAAGGACAAATCACTTTACATCCTGCAGGTGTTCCACATGGTCCGCATCCAGGAGCGATTGAACGCAGCATAGGTAAAAAAGAAACAGGTGAATTGGCTGTAATGATTGATCCTTTTTCTCCAGTAAAAATTACTAAAGAAGCATTAAAAATTGAAGTGATAGATTATTACAAATCTTGGATGACAAAAGAAGAAACTGTATAACATAAAAAAATAAACCACATGAAAGATTTAACAGCAGTAGCTAACTACGATTATAGCGGAGAAAAAGTATTTAAAGAAGCGAAAGATTTTTTACCAATTAACGGAACCGATTTTGTTGAACTATATGTAGGCAATGCAAAACAATCTGCACATTTTTACAAAACAGCTTTTGGTTTTCAAACCTTAGCTTACAGTGGCCTAGAAACTGGAGATAAAGAAAAAACATCTTATGTTCTTCAGCAAGATAAAATTCGTTTGGTCTTAACAACACCATTCAATCCCGAGAGCGAAATATCAGAACACATTCGCATTCATGGCGATGGTGTGAAATATATTGCATTGTGGGTGGATGATGCACGAAAGGCATATAACGAAACGATTAGTCGCGGAGCAAAATCTTACATGGAACCAACTGTATTAAAAGACAAAGATGGTGAAATTGTAAAATCCGGAATCCATACTTATGGTGATACTGTTCATTTATTTATTGAAAGAAAAAATTATAAAGGAGCATTTATGCCTGGTTATGTAAAATTAGAATCGGAATATAATCCAGGAACATGTAAATTAAAATACATCGACCATATG
>JAYVZC010000323.1:0-3355 GCA_043783695.1 Bacteroidota bacterium | reverse complement strand
GCAGGTAGCAAAGCTTTCCAATCTCTTTCAAAAGGAGATTTGGATAAGGCATTAACCGGAACAGAAAACGAATCATTTAAAATTTTACTTTCACATGACCCCACACATTGGGAGAAGAAAGTTAAAAATCACCCCACCAAAATCCATCTCACTCTTTCGGGGCATACACATGGTATGCAAATGGGTATTGAGATTCCGGGATTTAAATGGAGTCCGGCAAAATATCGTTATCCAAACTGGGCGGGGCTGGAAAAAGAAAATGAAAAATATTTATACGTGAACAGAGGCTTTGGATTTCTTGGGTTTTCCGGCAGGGTAGGGATTTGGCCTGAGATAACAGTTATAACTTTAAGAAAAACTTGACCAGTTTGTGTAATTTTATGGGTGTTATGAATATAGAATCATATCGCAATCATTGTATCGAAAAAAAAGGAGCAACGGAGAGTTTTCCGTTTCCTAAGCTCCCAAACATCCTGGTATTTAAAGTGGCTGATAAAATGTTTACGGCAACCGATGTAAATTCTTTTTCGGGCATAAGTGTAAGATGTAAAACGGAAAATGTGGATGAACTCCGGAGCAAATATCCCGCTGTGATAAAACCTTCCTATTTTAGTGAAAGGCATTGGAATTGGATTATTATGGATAACAGCATTCCCGACAAAATGATATTTAAATGGATTGACGACTCGTACAATTTAGCAATCAGCAAATTGACAAAAAAAGTGCGGACGGAATTAAAATTACAATTTTATGATAAGTAGAATTATAAATATATCAGCTGACAAATCAAAAGTTTGGGAGGCGTTAACGGACCCTGTATTAATTAAACAATATCTTTTGGGAGCGGAAGTTATTTCTGACTGGAAGGTGGGAAGTAAAATTATTTACAGTGGTATTTTTAATGGGATTGAATTTAAAGATGAAGGAAAGATAAATATTCTTGATTTTGAAAGGCAATTTCAATATTCATATTGGGGTGCAAACCACGGGACAGAGAATATTCTGGAAAATCACGTTACGATTTCATATTTTATTACTCAAATCGATACTGGGGTTAAACTTGAGGTTACTCAAACAAATTATAAATCAAAAGAAATTGAGGAACAAATGAGCCATATTTGGGATTTAATTTTAGGAAATTTTAAAAATGTAGTGGAAGGTACATGAAAATTTAAAACAGGAATTTAGAATAACTAATATGGATATATATCCATTCTCTTATACACAATGATATAACCTGTTACCAATATGTGTACGACACAAAGGCAAGCAAAATGAAGATGCTTTCATAGTAGTAAAATGAATTTGAGAGAAATAGATAACTTTTATCTGCAAACACAAATAAAAAAGCCCCCGATATTGGAGGCTTTTTTAATGACATTTCTCTTTGCAACATTAATTATTTGAATGAAACGCAACTCTGTTTCCTTCGGTATCAATAAAGTGAGCCATAAAACCATTCGGGCCTAAAGAAGTTTTAGGCATAATAATTTTCCCTCCAGCCTTTTCTACTTTAGCCAAAGGAACACTTAAGTCATCACCTCCATTGAGGTAAACAACAGAACCCTTACTGGATGGTTCGTATCCTTCACTCTCAACAAGTCCTCCGCCAATGCCACCGTTTTTTGAATCATAAGGAAACATTCCGTATTTCATTTCCATTTTCGGTTGGGCCGGCATTACATCTATTGTTACGTCCATAATTGTTTCGTAGAATTTTTTTGCTCTGTCGAATTTTTTTACCGGAATTTCAAACCAGTTGATTGAGTTTTTCATGTTGATTTTTGTTTTTATTGGTTAATTATTGATTTAATTATTGATTTATTTTTTCTTTTGTCTCTTTTGATTTTACAAGTAGGAAAGAATTAGCGCAACAACTGCTGTGGCTACTAAATGATAACCGCTATTAATGAAAAATAATTTCCACGAATGTTTTTCCCAAACAACTCTACTCAAATGAACGGGAACAAAAAAGCCAATCCAAACAGAAATTGCGGAATTGATGCCTGTTATAAATGGATTCATTTCATTTGCGCCCGGAATGAATTTCCAACCTGCTAAATAAAATGCAAGTACCCATGCAAAAAGAAACGAACTAATAAAAGTTAGAGTCATTCCTTTGAACATTGCTTTTTTATCAGGTCGCATGTTTGGGTCGTAACCCATTTCTTTGCTCCATGATTTTGAAAAGAGAGCCGTGTACCAAATCATTTGAATGATAAAATTGGCAACCATAGCTACCAAAATTGCGATGATGTTTATGTGTAGTGGCATGATTTATTTGTTTAAAGTTTTTACTAAAGTGTTTAATCTTTCTAATGCGGAACCCCAACCATTGTAGAAATCCATTTTTTCTTGCGCTTTGCAATATTCTTCTGTTGTATGGATGACATTAAAAGTAAAATTGGTTTTCTCTCCATCTTTTTCAAAGAATGATTGCATTTCTACTCCTTCAGTCATTGGTCGGAAGTCAGCAGATGTAACTATTTTTTGCAGTTCAACAATTACTGAATACACACCTTCAGAAATAAATTCATTGCCGTCAGGCATTGGCATTGAATATTTCCATTTGCCACCAACTTTGAAATTGTGTTCAACTACTTTTACTTTCATTCCTTTGGGAGCCCACCATTCGGCAACATGTTCTGGGTCTGTCCATGCTTCCCAAACTATTTCAACGGGAGCGTCAAAGATTCTCTTAATTGTGAGTGTTCTGCTTTGTAAATTGTCTGTTTGTTTCATTTGTTTTGCTTTTTATTTTTTAATTTGATTACATATTCTCCAAAGTTGTCCAATCTGTCTTCCCACATTTTTTGGAATGGTTCAAGCCAGTCGGCTATTGCCTTTAATTTTTTAGGATGAATTTGATAGTAAATCTCCCGTCCCTTTTGCTTACTGGTTACCAGTCCGCACTCCTGCAAGACTTTTATATGATTGGAAACTGTCTGTCGGGTTGAATCAAATTGTTCGGCTATGGCATTGGGTGTCATTGCCTGTAATACAATTAGGCTGATGATTGCTCTACGTGTAGGGTCGGCAATTGCTTGAAATATGTCTCTGCGAGCTTCCATTTATGCAGTTGAGTGTCTGCAAATATAATGCAGTTATATGGCTGCGCAAAATTTATTTTCGATTATTTTCTAAAGCTCTAAAATGTCAGGGGAGTTGTCTACCGTTTTGCTGTCGTCCAACAATGATCGCTAACTGCGAGGATTTGTGCGATAGGGCGAAGCAATCTCCTCGCAATGACGTCAAATTGTTAGTTTTGCATAACATCAGTTAATATGACAACTAAAATCTTCCCCGATTACGAAACACTCTCCCGCGCCACAGCGGATTTGATCAAAGATTATAT
>JAYVZC010000322.1:0-7993 GCA_043783695.1 Bacteroidota bacterium | reverse complement strand
CTTTTACGAACGGTGGTGGAGAAAAGCTAATTCAATTATGCCCGACAAACTTATATGACGAAATGAAAGTGTTATTAGAACAGAAAGACCCCGACACTTCAAAAGGCTGGACACATTCTGTTATTACAGACACAATAACATTTAAACGAATTGCGAAAGACAAGTAGGACGAACGCCAGCACATAACCTCACCTACAAGCAATGCGGAGTTTGTGCAAGATGCAAATACAATTTTAAAGGTGCGCTTCGCGCAAATTGTTTTTGTATTTGCAATTTAGATCAGTACATTTAATAAAGTTTTTCGGTTAAGACAATTTTGTGCAAGTAAAACCGGCACATCGCAAAGCTAAAAACCGTTATACACAAGGCGTCTTGACGTATTAGAAATTTACTATATTTGTAACAAGAAAATGAAATTGCTATCATTGCCGACACATTTGTCCACGCATAAGTAAATTTTGTTTTTTGCCTACGCTCTTTAAAAAGAAGAAAAAAGGCTAGCACACATTTTAGCACATTTACTTGCTCACACTAGCCATCGCTAAACCAAAAGCAAGTAAAAAAGCTAAAATTTAGCTTACCCACCTATACGGGTAATAATTTGCGTAAAAGCAGATAATGTCAATTGTTAAATTAATTGTTTAACTTTAATTATAAATATCATGAGAAACTTTACAACAACATTAATCGCTTCGCTATTTTTTTCTTTTAGTGCAATAGCTCAAAGCTATGTCAATAAGGAATGGGAACTACAAAATGGGACGCCTTCTAATTATGATCTTGTGTCTTCTGCATTAGACCCGTCAGGCAATTTGGTTACGACAGCTAATACGCTTATAGGTTCAGCAACTCAGATACATCACGCCTGCATTCCAAATGTTGGCGGTTTAGCTTGGCAACAAAACTGCACAGGCTCTTCAACAAATAATAACTACGGTGTTGATATACAAACTGACCCATCTGGAAATGTTTATACTTGTGGTGCTTATCATAATGGTTCTAATTACAATTATATTGTATCCAAATACACAGCATCTGGCACAATGGTTTGGCAGCAGTTTTATAACGGTCCAGGAAACAATGATGATGTTCCAAGTGCACTAAAATTAGATAATAGTGGAAATGTTTATGTTACAGGAAGTAGTTATGGTCTTGGAACGTTTTCAGATTTTGCAACAATTAAATACAATAATAGTGGAGTTTTACAATGGGTTAAACGTTATGATTTTTCAAACAAACCAGAAATTGCGACTGGTTTATTAATTGACATTAGTGGAAACATATACATTACAGGAGCAAGCGCTTCTTCTCCATTAAATTCGGATATTACAACTATAAAATACAACTCTGCCGGAACTGTTTTGAACATTTATCGTTATAGCTATGCTGGTAACGGATACGATATTCCTGCTGATTTAAGTTTTGATAATTCAGGAAATGTTGTGATTACAGGCAGTTTTGATAATGGAAGCAAAAAATTCGGAACATTAAAATTAACTTCAGCACTTGCTTTAGCATGGATGAACACCATAACAGGCTCAGGTGTTTCAGAAGGTTATGGAATTTCTGCTGATAATAGCGGTAATATTATTTCTGTTGGTTACCAAAATAATTCATCTGGTGCCTCTGATATTGTTATAAATAAATATGCTTCCTCTGGCTCATTGATTTGGCAAAAAAAAATGTCAAATCCCAATCCTTCATATTTTGCGAAAGCAAGAAGGGTGAAAACTGATCCAAGTGGTAACATCTACATCATTGCTGATGCTCAGATAAATACTACTAAAGATTTTTTAACTCTTGCTTTAGATGCAATTGGTAATACGAAATGGGCGCAATATTTTAATTCACCCACAAATGGTAATGATGTTCCTAACGCGATTCAGATAAAAAACAATGAAATATTTGTTTCGGGAATTTCAACTAATGGTTTTGTTAAACAAGTAAGTACAGTAAAATATTCTGTGCTTCAAAAGAATCAACCTATAGTTTATGTTAGTGGAAAAGAAGATCATTTAGCGAATGATATTTTAGTTCGATTTCAACCAAGTTCAATTATTTCTTCTAAAATTAATAACAAAGATCTAAAGAAGGGCGTTGTAGCGGATTTTGTTACACCTATTGCAATTGATTCTATTAACCTTGCCCTTGGCTACGACATAAGAAAATTTTCATGTTACAAAGTTTTTCCAAATCATACTACCGCAGATACCCTTTCAATAACAAGAACAGGTCGTACAATAAAAATTCTTCCTTTTTACGCAACACTCGGAATTATTTTTCCAGAAGGCACAAATGATACCTTAACAGCACAAATTATAAGAAGCAAATACAAGGAAACGCAATCCGCAGAATTAAATTATTTGTACCAACTGCATACTGCCAATGATCCTGAATATACAAGCGGTAATTCGGCAGGATTAGATCCTACTGGTACAATTCCTAATGCTAATATAAATATCAGCCCTGCATGGAATGTTGAAACGGGTCAATCAAATATTATTGTCGGTGTTTTTGATTCTGGAATTAACTGGGCTCACCAAGAATTTGGAAGTGGCACTTTAGCTGGATCAAAAATTTCCGCGGGGTATGATTATTATAATAATATTCCTTATTCTTCTGTTGCTCCAACTGACTTGTTTGGTCATGGAACTGCGTGCGCTGGAATTATAGGAGCCTTTCGTAATAATAATTTTGGTGTTGCAGGAGTTGCAGGCGGAGATGCAACTTTAGGAAATTCTGGTGTCACACTAAATGACATGAAAATTTTTGAAGGTAATACTGCATCGTGTTTCCCAAGTTCATATTCTGCTACATTGGCGATGACTCAACAAGCAATGGTAGACGGAGCTATAAGTAACCCAGCAACAGGGATCGGATTAGCACAAAATGTGCAAAATCATTCTTGGGGTGGTGGCGATAATCAAATGATTAAAGATGCTACAAGAACCGTTTTTGAAAATGAAGTTGTTATGTCAATATCTTCTGGGAATAATGAAAATGCAGCATTTACTGCCAGTGCAATTAATTATCCTTCAAGCTATAAAGACGAATGGGCATTTAAAGTTGGGGCCAACGATGCAACTGGAGGTAGAGCTTCTTTTTCAAACGGCTTGACTAATTTAGATTTTATTGCTCCGGGCACTCGTGATTTATACACATCATTGGATAAAACAGCAAGCAATTTTACTGATATATTAACATGGGGACCGGGAGGTGGTTGTTCTGGTTTTGTTGATGGAACTTCTTTTTCTGCCCCTCATGTAGCTGGCGTTGCGGCATTGATTATTAGTCACATTAATAATCATCCCTTAAAACCTAATAATGTTGCACCTGAAGACATAGAAAAAATACTGGAACGTTTCGCAACAGACCTTACAGCTACACCTTATTCACCAGGTTACGACACTCGAACCGGATGGGGAAGAATAGATGCTGGACAGGCTGTTATTAACACTCAACTACCAAATTATGAATTAAAACATTATTCCTTCTCAGCACCTGTAAGCAGTTCCGTCTTGGTTGGGTTACATGAAGTATTATGGATTCCAGCAGGCAATCCTTGGGGATTACCAACTGGAACAACATTTATTAATAGATACGAGGTTACTGCAACTAACTCACATTCCATTACTGGGTACACTTTGATTGATGCATGGAAGAGAGACGCTCCTAGCAATTTATTAAATACAGTTTCAATCCCGGGTGGGACTATCAATCCTCTTGTAAATGTAATTCCAAATGAAATAAATGTTGCCCTTGCCAGCTTTAGTTCAACATCAGCGACATTAAAAGGATACACTTATGAGATATTAAGCTATGATGGTTCTACTGGAACTTTTACAAGCACGGGTATTTGGTATCCTTTAGATCTTACTCAGACTGCAAGTTTTGCCTACACTCTATATTTAAAAAACAACTCGATTGGAATAAATGAAAATGAAAACGAAAGTAATATTAGCGTTTACCCAAATCCAGCAACTAACGATTTTACTTTAACTGTAAATCTTCAATCCAACGAAGAAATTAAAATCGAGATATATGATGTTGCAGGAAAACTTCTGAAATCATTCGACAAACAAAAATTTACGATTGGAGTTAATTCATTTAAAATTGATGCCACCGAATTTCCCAATGGAATTTATTTAATAAAAGTGAAAAATGTTTCCTATTCCCTTAATAAGACATTGAAATTCTTAATAAATAAATAAATAGATTATGAAAAAAATAATTTCCATTCTTCTTTTGGGACTTTGCTTTAGCGCAAAGTCCCAAACAGTGGATGCGCTAGTCTTTCCTTTTAGTTTGGGAGGTTGGTACTACAATGGAGATACGATAACAATCATTGCAAAAGGACACATTTGGAATTCGGCTGTTAAAATAAGTCAAACATATTCCGTAAGTGGATTAAAAATACTTGCTTCCGCTAATTATTGTGCTGATACAATTTCTATACTTACAAACACTATTGACACATTTAAAATTCTTCCACTTTCACCGGGATACTATTCTTTTGTTTATACTTTAAATAAATATAGTTCATCGAATCCACCAACTTTGACGTGTGATCTCCTTTCAAATACAGGAATCTCTAATAAAGACTCAATATTAATATGGGTAGACAAATCAACAAGCATAGGTGAAAGTCAAACAGAATCATCCATCAATATTTTCCCTAATCCCGTTTCTGACAAATTGACTGCATTAATTGCAGACAAATCAATAAAACAAAATTCAATTATTCGAATAGTTAATATACAAGGTAAAATATTGCTTACACAATCTATAGAAAATGAAAAAGAAGAAATAAACGTTACAGAACTACCGAATGGGTTTTACATATTCCAATTAGTTATTGACAATCAAGTTATAGAGAACAAAAAATTTATAAAATTTTAAAAATGTTTAGATGAAAAAAATTGCCGTAATTGTTTTTACTATATTGTTAAATACAACCTATGCTCAACCATTGGCTATTGATAGCATTACCTATGTCCAACCATCAATGCCAACATTCTGTGATGGTCAAATTTGGGTTTATGTTTCAGGTGGATGTCCGGGATACGTTTATGATTTTTATGACCCTACGTTTAATAATTCAGCAGTCTGTTGTGGTGTTTATCCATTTACAGTAACGGATGCTTGTAGTAATGTTCTATATGATACTGCTTATCTATGTACTACTACGGGAATTCAAAATATATTTCAAAATCAAACAAGTTATATCTATTCACACAATAAAATCATCTTTGATACAAATATTAAGGAGTTAAAAATATATAATATCTTAGGACAAAAAATTTATGATTATAGCTCTGTTCCAATAAATGAATTTTATATAAATCCCAATCAAGGGATATTAATAATTATTGGGACAACAAGTAAAAATCAATTTTTTAAGCGAAAAATCAATACTAATTTTTCAGAAAATTAAAATTATGACCAATGTGTAACGACCATTGGTGCGCCACGAAGTGTGCGTTTAATTAATAATAACCTAAGTAGATGAAAGAACTACTCGACCCAATTATTCGTTCAGGTTGAAGCTGTTGTGATAGCAATGAAGGAAACAACATTGTTAAAGCTCACAATACGCGCGATTAATAAGCTGTATCAGTAACAAGCCTCGTTACGTAATTAGTAGTGGTCAATCCGTCAACGGAGACGAAACCTGCAATCCTACTCTATAACAACGAAGAAATAACAGAGTAGGGGCTACTCGGGGTAATGTGATGTTGCGTGTTAATCAAAGGTTGCGCATAAACGTGGGAGACCCTAATTCAAAGTGAACCAAGCTAAGAAAAGGGAGTCGGATATGCTCGTAGTAGTGTTGAAACTCGAAAAGGTAAAAGCGAGAGGAGCGAAGGAGCATTACTGTAAATCAAATTTTTTAATAACAAACCCAAAACAGAATTGATGTTTAGAAGTCAACAAAGTGTTGAAGCAGAGAAACAAGGAATCCTATTCAAAAAGAAGAGGTATGAAATGACAACTGCCGAAAGAGTAGGAATGTTACAGGAGAAATTATATTGCAAAGCCAAGCAGGAGCGAAACTATAAATTTTACGTATTGTACGACAAAATGTTTATACCGTTTATGCTGCAAGAGGCTTACAAGAAGGTAAAAGCAAATGGAGGTTCACCCGGAATAGACAGACAGGATTTTAAAGACATAGAAGAATATGGACTTGAAAAATTTCTGGATGAATTAGGAGAAGACCTACGAAAGCGCACCTACAAGCCACAAGCAGTAAAACGGGTATGGATAGAAAAAGCCAATGGAGGTAAACGTCCATTAGGCATTCCAACCATACGAGACAGAGTGGGTCAGATGATATGTAAAATGATAATAGAGCCGATATTTGAAGCCGATTTCGAGGAAAGCTCATATGGATTTCGACCTAATCGCTCATCGAAAGATGCGATTAAAGAAATTAAAGAGCAATTACAACAAGGAAAAACAGATGTACTTGATGCAGATTTAAGTTCATACTTTGATACAATACCGCACGATAAATTAATGAAGGTATTGCAAATGCGTATAGCTGATAAAAGAATTTTACATCTAATCGAACTGTGGTTAAAAAGCCCTGTTAGCGAAGGTGGACAACTCAAAGGAGGCAAGAAGCAAAAAGTTGGAACACCGCAAGGCGGAGTAATATCGCCACTATTAGCCAATATCTATATGCACCTTGTAGATAAACTCGTAAATAATACGAACAATATATTCTATCAATTAGGCATAAAGATAATTCGGTATGCGGATGATTTTGTTTTAATGGGAAAAGAGATAACAGAAAAAGCGATGGAAAAGCTACGCTATATCTTAACAAGAATGGGTCTAACGCTCAATGAGCAAAAGACACGTCAGATACAAGCGAAAGAAACATCGTTTAATTTTTTAGGCTTTACAATAAGGTATGACTGGAACAAATTTGGATTAAAAAACAAGTACTGGAACATCGTACCAAGTGACAAATCAGAAAACAAAATCAGAGAAAAGCTAAGAGAATTTCTTAGGCGCAGTGGGCATTTCAACGCCAAAAATGTCGCCAAAGGCTTAAATACAATACTGCGAGGATGGTTAAATTACTTTGATATACCAAAGGTTAGTTATCCAGCAATGAGTAAAGAAGCAATACGATGGTATTTGACAGAGAGCCTATATCGTTATTACAATCGCAAGAGCCAAAGACGTAGTAGCTTGTATGGTACACAAGCCTTTGAAATATTAGTCCACAAATACGGATTAATAAACCCAACGAAATACAAAGTCAGAAGCTAACTGTGAATGTTTGCAATGAAGAATACAGGAAAGCCGTATGCGGGAAAACCGCACGTACGGATTGACGAGGGGGAGAGCGGAGTGGCAATTGGGCTTCCGTCTTTCTCTACTCTACTGTTATGACCAATGTGTTACGACCGTTATGCAGAGAAAATAAATCACAACCGTTAAACGGTTGTAACACGACCTGTGTATTACGATTGTTGTGTAAAGAGAATTAACCACTACAGCCAAATTGTTTCGTTACGACCTGTGTGTTACGACCATTGTAAATTGAGTTGAATGCCGAATTAAAATTTAAGTCCTCATTTCACAGCTCTGGTCAAGCACATTTAAAAACCGCAAAAGCAAACGCAAATCCAAAGTTTTTAAAAGAGCTTGCCCTTTTCTAGCGCAGAAAAAAGAAAGAAAAACCTCCCAAAAAAACAAAATTTTCTTGCGACCGCTTTTCCGACACACAGGAAAACTGGGTAACGCCCTAGTGTATAACATTGGCTTAAAGCAAACTGGCAGTTTTTCGGTAATTGTAAGTTCATTGCTTTTCATTATCTTTATCATGCCTTGACAGTTTAGTGCATTTAATTGCCAGCTATGCTTCAAGCCAAAAACCGTTAGGCCCAATTTTAAAAAGACAAAAATGCAGACATACAAACCAGACAATAAATGGGAAAAGGAATTTGAAGGTTCAAAAGATGAACTTACAAAGTAC
>JAYVZC010000321.1:0-18079 GCA_043783695.1 Bacteroidota bacterium | reverse complement strand
CGTACCTATACACTGCAAGTGCTATTGAAAAGAACATCTACTTTATCTCATTTAAAATATCTGCCACTTTTTGTTTCTGAGCTTTTGCACTCTCTATTTGCATTTCCAATTCATGCGTGTCCACATTCGGATTTATTTCTTTTAGCTTTTTAATTTTTTCAGTGTTCGAATTAACTTTATCATCGTACATTGTTACAATGTCTTTGATGGATTTTTTTGCATAATACGCAACCCACTTGCTTGTGCTTTCATTCTTTGCAATGCCTGCTAATAAATCAACTCCCGAGTTTACCGTTTCGTCTTTTTTAGCATTTTTCAAAAATACTGCATACTGAGTTACAAACCCAATCATTGAAAAGCCGGTAAATTTATCTACACTTTTTATGAAAAAATTGTTGTTTTCATCCGTCCCATTTATTGCATATAAATCTGTTATTGCATAAAGTACATCAATGTTTTTTTCGTTCTCATAAAGTTTTGCAGTTTTCATAGCTTCTGCTGGATTCAATTTTGAAATGGCTGACAACGAAGACCCCAATACATAATAGGATTTGTCATTCAAGCCATTTTTATAAAGTATTTCCAAATCAGTATCTTTATAATGTGCTGCTAAATATTCTATTGCAGTTGCTCTTACAGTTGATTTTTCATCTTTCTCTGCTAATGCAATTAATTTTTCTTTGATTTCTTTTTCGTGTCCTGCTTCAATATTTTTTAAGCCTTCTATGGCATCCAAACGCAAACTCCAAAATTTATCATTCAAAGCAGATAGTATAATTTCAGCTACTTTCGGGTCTTTTGCTTTTTCCAATAACTGTGAAACAGCCTCGTATCTATCCAAATACAAGGGTGCATTACGATATTGAAATGCTAATTCTTGAATTGTTTTTACTTCATTTTTTGTACACAACAACATTTTTTCTGCATCCACATTTACTAAATCAGGCTTTGTAGCAGCATTAAATTCGAATGTTTCATCTGCTTTTGTAATCGTAATTTTTTGACGATCTATTTTCCCGGCTACATACAAATCAATATACATTGGGATTTTAAATAGCGGTGTTTTTTCGAAATTTTGTACTTGTTTTATTTGTACTTTTTGTTTTTTATTGATGGTGTCATACTCTGATTTTATAACTAAATCAGGGTGTCCGGACGATAAGAACCATTGATTAAAAAACCAATTCAAATCTTCACCTGTTACTTTTTCAAATGCCAAACGCAATTGATGAATTTCTACTGATCCGAATTTATTTGTTTCTAAATATAATTTCAAAGAAGCAAAAAATGCATCGTCACCAACATATTTACGAAGCATGTGAAGCACTTGTCCGCCTTTGTTATAGCTATGCCCATCAAACATATCTTCTTTATCATTATACTTAAAACGAATCAAGCTTACTTGTTTTCTTTCTGCTTCAGCAAGATATCCTGCACGCGATTCTGCACTGTGTTGATCGGCAGCATCCAATCCGTATTTATATTCTTGCCATAAATATTCACCATAGGTTGCAAATGATTCGTTCAAAGGCAAGTTGCTCCATGATTCGCAGGTAACCAAATCTCCAAACCATTGGTGAAATAATTCGTGTGAAATATAATCTTCATAATCTTTGTCTAACAATTCTCTGTCGGTTCGTTGTAAATATTCGCTGTGTAAAGTCGCAGTTGTGTTTTCCATCGCTCCGGAAACATAATCTCTTGCTATAATTTGAGAATATTTGTTCCAAGCATATTCAACACCTAATCTGTTTGAGAAAAATTCCAGCATATCGGGAGTATGCCCAAAAATAGCTCTTGCGTATGGTTCGTATTCTTTTTCTACATAATAATTCACTTCTTTTCCTCTCCATTTATCTTTTACGATAGCAAAATCACCAACCGCCATCATCGCTAGATACGGTGCATGTGGCAATTCCATTTTCCAATAATCGGTGCGTGTACTATCACCGTTATCAAAGGAAGAACAAAGCTCTCCGTTTGAAAGTGTTACATATTTTTTATCTACAGTTATATAAATTTCCTGAGTCATGCGTTCGTTCGGATGATCAATGGTTGGCACCCACACAGAAGTAGATTGTGTTTCTCCTTGTGTCCAGATTTCCATTGGTTTGTTTTTATCTTTTCCATCTGGATTAATAAAGTACAAGCCTTTATCATCCGTAATAGCAGCACTTCCACCGCCCTTTTTTAATTCGTTAGGTTTAGAAATATAATCAATGAAAATGGTATACTCTTCTGTATTTTTATATTCTTTATCTAGTTGAATGGTGATAATATCGTTTTCGTATTTGTATTGAAGTGGCGATTTAACAGTGGTTTCAGCAACAGTTGCTTCGTATTGTCCAAAAGAATTCTTCTTGCTATCCATTCCTGTTTTTACTAGCTCTTTTTTTACTAGTGAAATTTCTTTGATTTCCATTCCTCTTGCATCTAGCACTAGTGTGGAGGTTGGATAGAAGTAAGGTTTTACGGTAATGGTTGCTTTTCCATACATGTATTGTTTTGTCCAATCAAAACTCACATCCAATTTTGTATGAAGGATATCGCTTAAGCGTGTAGTCGATGCTTGATATACTGCTGGCTCTGGATTAGCAACCGCTTGAACGGTATCCAAATTCATCGTTATCAAATCATCGTCATGATGACCTGCTTTTTTAAATAAATTACACGAAGAGAGTAAAACGGCAGCTACTGCAATAAAAACATGTTTTGTAGAAATCATCATTTCTTTTTTAGGAACCCAAAGGTTGTGAAAATAATATAGATTTCAAATAATATTATGATGAACGGTTTCTCGACTTCGCTCGAAATGACAAGAGGCTTATTTGAAATGACAAAATTTTGAATCGGGAGCAAAAAACAATATATTTGTGATATGCTAAAAGTAAAAGTAAACCTGCCTACCGCCTGCCTGCCGGACAGGCAGGGACAGGCAGGCAACAAAGAAGAACACAGCATTGAGCTGGAAAATGAAACTACCGGAACCATTGATGGTAAGGCATTTGCATGGGACGTAATTGAAGTAAAAAACGGTAGTTTTCATGTTATAAAAGACAACCGTTCATACAATGTAGAAGTAATAAAAGCAGATGCTGTTGAAAAAAGTTTTTTAGTAAGCGTAAATGGAAATAAATATCAACTCAACGTAAAAGATAAGTTTGATGAGTTGTTGAAGAGCTTAGGATTTGATGATTTGAATGTTAAAAAGGTAAATGAAATAAAAGCTCCAATGCCTGGATTGGTTTTAGATATAAGGGTTTCGGAAGGCGATTCCGTTAAAAAGGGAGATGCTATTTTAGTATTGGAAGCCATGAAAATGGAAAACATTATTAAATCACCAACTGACGGAATCATTAAGAAAATCAATATAAAGAAAGGTATTGCTGTTGAGAAGAATCAAGTATTAATTAATTTCGGATAGAGGTACGAGTTGGTAATGTAATTGAATGCCTTTGGCAAAAATTTTGAAAACGATTTTTTATTTTTTGATTATCTTATTCATCACATCCATTTGTCTGCGGATAGATTCATCGTGTATCAATTGATACAGCCCTTTCACAAAATCTTTTGGTAGGCCCAATGATTCCGCATTTAAGAGACTTCCTTCAATTAATTTTTTCCAATGAGTTACTTGTAAGATTGTAACATTATTATTGCGTTTGTATTCTCCAATTTGGGTAGAAACCGCCATTCGTTTTGCCAATAACTCTAATAACTCATTATCTAATTTTTGAATGACACTTCGCAACTCATCTAATTTTGATTGCAATTCTAAATTCTCAATCGAAGCCGAACGAATTTGTAAATCGTTGATAATTTCTTTCAACTCATAGGGAGTAACTTGTTGTTTGGCATCGCTCAAGGCCACAATAGGATTACGATGTGTCTCAATCATCAATCCATCCATATCCATGTCCATTGCTTTTTGCGACAAGTAAGGAATTAATTCAGGAGTTCCACCAATGTGTGAAGGATCACAAAAAACAGGTAAATCGGGACAAGTTGCTTTTAGTTCAATCGCTAATTCCCATTTCGGAGAATTACGAAAGGGTCCGTTATCATAAGAATGAAAACCTCTATGAATGCCTGCGAGTTTTTTTATTCCAACATTGTTTACTCTTTCAAAAGCACCCAACCACAATTGTAAATCGGGGTACATCGGGTTTTTTACGAAGACCGGAATGTCCACTCCTTTCAATGCATCAGCAATAGCTTGCACAGAAAAAGGGTTTACTGTTGTTCTAGCACCAATCCATAAAATATCAATTCCTGCTTTCAAACATTTTTCAACGTGTTCTGCAGTCGCCACTTCGGTTGCAGTTAACAATCCTGTTTGTTGTTTCACCAGCTTCATCCATTCCAAACCAATATCACCAATGCCTTCAAACGTATTGGGACGAGTACGAGGCTTCCAGATTCCTGCACGAAAAATAGCGTTGGGAAAAAATGCAGCAATACTTTTTGCTGTCTCCAACATTTGCTCTTCACTTTCAGCACTGCATGGGCCCGCAATCAATCCTGGTTTCGAGTAATTCGGAAACCAAGTGTTTAAAGATTGTATGTCGAGTTGTAATTTCAAATGAGCCCCTCTCCTTTATCCTCTCCCCAAAGGGAAGAGTGTCGTGTGTATAAAACAATTCTACAAATATAGTACGTCAAAAGCCTCCCCTTTGGGGAGGTTGGAGGGGCTTTTACCAGCCTAAAATCCATGCAAACATCAGCGGGGCAACAATAGTCGCATCACTTTCCACAATAAATTTAGGAGTATGAATATCTAATTTTCCCCAAGTAATTTTTTCGTTTGGAACAGCACCTGAATAAGAACCGTAGCTGGTTGTAGAATCCGAAATCTGACAGAAATAACTCCAGAAAGGAACATCTGTCATTTCCATATCCTGATATAGCATCGGCACAACACAAATTGGAAAATCCCCTGCAATTCCGCCACCAATTTGAAAAAAACCGATTCCTTTTCCACCGGCATTTTTAGGATACCAGTCAGCCAACCAAGCCATGTATTCAATACCCGACTTCATAGTAGACGCTTTAATTTCTTTTTTAATAACGTAAGAAGCAAAAATATTTCCCATGGTTGAATCTTCCCAACCTGGCACTACCATTGGCAAATTACGTTCCGCAGCAGCTAGCATCCAAGAATCTTTTGGATCAATTTCATAATATTGTTTCAGCTCACCACTCAATAAAATCTTATACATGTATTCATGCGGAAAAAATCTTTCTCCATTATCATCTGCATCTTTCCATATTTTATGAATGTGTTTTTGTAATCTGCGGAAAGCTTCTTCCTCCGGAATACAAGTATCGGTAACACGATTGAAATGATTATCCAACAATTCTCTTTCTTCCGTAGGAGTCAAATCTCTATAATTAGGAACACGTTTGTAGTGAGAATGAGCCACCAAATTCATAATATCCTCTTCCAAATTGGCTCCGGTACAAGAAATAATATCGATTTTACCTTGGCGAATCATTTCCGCTAAGGACTTGCCCAATTCTGCGGTACTCATAGCTCCGGCAAGCGTTACCATCATTTTACCACCTTCTGTCAAATGGGTTTCATAGCCTTTGGCCGCATCTACCAAAGCAGCAGCATTAAAGTGTTTGTAGTGTTTTTCAATAAAGTTTGAAATTGGACCTTTGCTCATATACCTGTGTTTTAAATATTAGGACTGCAAAAGTACATTATATGTGGAATTATTAAAAATTATATTTATCAAAGCTAGAGAGACCTTTCTGCGAATTTATTTTGTTCATTAAATATTTACAATTGTTTAATGAATAGTTGAAGTACAATTTGCTTTTTTTACTTTATATTTGTAGTTGAAATAAAAATATTTTTTTTAATAAAGTGAACACCATACAAGAGTTTTTTCTTATTTTTAGGAAAAGTACTCCGAAACCGCTTTATCTCATTTACGTTTTAAAAACGAATTATAATGAACAAAGCCACTCCAATCTCCATCAAAACGATCTGCGTATTCCTGTTTGTGAGTATCTTGAACATTCAACAAATGTCTGCACAAACGCCCACAAAATGTTTAGAAATAGAAAGCATTTTAGTAGATGCCTGTGTTCCGGGTGGTGGATGTACCAGTGCTACCAGTCCATCTTGTAACTGCGAGGGGAAAAATGAAATGGTACGATTCAAAATCGGTCCGGCTAACATTAATATTTCTGATTTGAGTATTGTTTGGCCCAATAATTCTTTTCTTGGAATTTCGGCTCCAAATGCTACTACAGCAAGTCTTGTTTCTGCATTAAATGCAACTATTTTAAGTTGCGGATATTTAATAGAACCTATTGCTGGTGTGCTTCCTGCAGGGAGAACAATCTTAATTATCACCTCCACAGAAATGTGTACCACTGCAAATTCATTCGCTAATTTATCCGACACCATTTATGTTATTTTTCAAAACGCAGGAAATTTCCAAGGACATTTTGTAAATTACAGCTCAGTTCCAGGATTGCGCACCACTATTTTTAAGCAAATTTCCTCGGGTTGTGCCGATACTGTTACGTATGATAAATCACTATTAGTAAATCAACTTGGTGGCTATGGCGGAAGTTCTGCAATTAATGATGGCTCTACCGTTCAGTTTTCATGGCCAGGTGTTGCCAATTATATTAATATTGGTTGTCAGGCTCCACTTGCAACAAATACATCGAATGCCGGCACAGGAGGTAGCATTTGCCCTTCAGGAACCATTTCGTTGTCCGGAACAGCTACCGGAAGCTATACTGGCGTGATTTGGCAAGGTGGTTTGGGAAGTTTTTCAAGTCCAACTTCTTTAACTACAAATTATACGGCTGCTGTCGGAGATTCCGGGGCTATAACGCTAACATTAGGAGTAATTGGTTTTTGCAGCGATACTGTTTTTAGTTCATTAATCGTGAACATCACTCCTCTTCCTACGGCTAACATAAGCGCAAGTGGAAGTATAAGTATTTGTGCCGGAAGTACAGTTACACTCACGGCTTCGGGAGGAAGCACTTACTTATGGAGCACCACTGCTACTACAAGTTCCATAACAGTAGCTACTGCCGGAACTTATACTGTAATATCAAGTAATGTCTGCGGTTCGCAACAAGATACGATGAGTGTTTTTGTAACTCCTCTGCCTTCGGTAACAATCAACAATAGCCTGTCCGACAGTTTATGCATTGGAGATACACTTATATTGTGGGCAACAGGAATAGGAAATTATGTTTGGTCGGGAGGTTCCACAAACGATTCCATTGTTGTAACAGTAGCCGGAACATATTCTGTTACCGCTACCAATAGTTGCGGCACCGTCAACGATGCATTAACAATCATTTCTATTTCAGCACCCACCCCACTTATAACTCCCGGTGGAAGTACCGCTATTTGTTTGGGCGATTCTGTTTCACTTACAGCTAGCGGTGGTGGAACCTATTTGTGGAATACAGGGTCTAGCAACACAACTATTTTTGCTTCAACCGCAGGAACTTATACAGTCACTGCTACCAATGGTTGCGGAAGCAATACTACTACAACTACAATTACCAATATCAATCCTCCAACTGCGAGTATCACACCCGGTGGACCTACTAACTTTTGCTTGGGCGACAGTGTAGTCTTAAATGCTAACGGAGGAGGAGCATACATTTGGTCAACCGGAGAAACAACAAGTTCCATTACCGCAAGCAACGGAGGAAATTATTGGCTGGTAGCAAGCAACACTTGTGGGAGCGACACTTCTACCATCACCGTTAATGTTGATTCGGTAATAGCATTTTTTACTAACGATGTTTCTTCAGGTACGCCTCCATTAACTGTTAATTTCACAAACGGGAGCTCCCCTAACGCTTCTAGTTTTTTCTGGAATTTTGGAGATGGTACAACGGGCTCCGGAACTACTGTTGGCAATATGTTTCAAGCAGCAGGAACCTATATAGTTACCTTAACAGTTACTAATAGCAATGGTTGTGCCGATACTTATTCCATTAATATTATTGTTTTAGAAAACCCTTCAGTATTAATTGTTCCCAATATTTTTTCTCCAAATAATGATGGACAAAATGATTTCTTTATTGTAACAGGAACAAACATTAAAGATTTTCAATGTTCTATTTACGATCGTTGGGGATTGAAATTAGCGAATCTTTCTTCCATTGTCGATGGATGGAATGGACGCACAGCTTCAGGGGCATTAGCAACAGATGGTGCCTACTATTATATTATTAAGGCAACCGGACTCGATAAAAAAGAGTATAGCGCAAAAGGATTCCTCCAATTAGTAAGATAAAATAAGACAAAGTGGAAGCAAATAGTTAACTTTTTGTTACCTGTTCATTATCTGTTAATTACTATTGAAAACTGGATATGGTCATTAAAAAAAAAGAGCTACATTTGTTGTGTTAAAAATTTAAAAGAAGCGAACACCCTACAATTCCGATATTCTTCGGAACGAAACCGCTCAATCAGGTAAAATCATAATTAAAACTAAATCACATGAAAAAACTATTACTTTCGGTTTTCGCATTAGCTGTGTACTCTAGCGTTAATGCACAATGCAATGAATTATTTATTTCGGAATATGTTGAAGGAACAGGCTATGATAAAGCAATTGAGCTTTATAATCCGACCAATAGTCCAATTAGTTTAACCGGTTATAGACTTGAGCGTTTTTCTAACGGCTCGGCATCATCGTCAACAGGTGGAGTGCTCAATTTATCAGGAACTATTGCCGCATATTCCACATTTGTTATTACTAACAATAATACAGGAACGACCCCAACATCGCCTGCATTAACGGCAATGGCAAATCAATTAGATAATCCATATCCTGCTCCTACTTATATGAATGGAAACGATGCAATTGTTTTGTATAAAAACACCAGTATTATTGACATTTTTGGCAAAACAGGTGATGCTGCAATGGTTACATCTACCGGATGGAGCGAACTCTCTCCTTATGACGGCTCTCCAGGATCGGGATGGATATGGACCGAAAATCATACTCTTAGACGTAAAGCAAACGTACTACAAGGAGTAAGTGTTAATCCAAGCCCTGAATTTATTGTGACAGCAGAATGGGATTCTTTATCTGTAAATACTTGGACGGGTCTTGGGACTCACACTTGTAGCTGTCTTGTCGGGATTAATGAAATAGACAATACTGTTTCGGTAATTCTTTATCCAAATCCAACAAATTTAGAATATGTTAATATTTCAACATCAGAAGCAATCCTTACAGCTCATGCTTTTAACACAATGGGGCAAGAGGTAATTACAAAAGAAGGAAACAAAAAAGATAAAACAATGATTATTGAAACAGCCGGACTTCCAAAAGGAGTTTATTTTGTAAAAGTATTATTTGATAAAGGAAAATCTACTGTTGTAAAACTATCTATACAGTAATTTTAAAATAGAAACTGCTAAGGTTAAACATGCCTTAGCAGTTTTTTTATTTATCACTCGCATGAAAAAATTTTCTCTACTACTCCTTTCTGTTTTTATTACTCTTTCGTTTTTCGCTCAAACAGGCGGAGAAATAAAAGGGACAATAAAAGATGCTACAACCGGTGAAACAGTTGTTGGCGCTAGCGTTATGGTTGCCGAAGGAAAAATTGCTATAACGGATATCAACGGAAACTATAGTATTGCTGTTGATTCTGGTTCATACAACGTAACTATTTCTTATGTAGGATTTGAGCCTAAAAAACAAAAAGTACTTGTTGGAAACAAATCAGTAACACTGAATTTTTCATTAGAAACAAAAACACTTACTGAGGTAGAAGTTGTAGCCGATGTTGCAAAGATCAGAGAAACACCAGTTGCATTTTCAACCATTTCAACAAAACAAATAAAAGAAGAATTAGGAACTAGAGATTTGCCAATGATTTTAAACTCTACTCCCGGTGTATATGCTACCGAACAAGGAGGCGGAAGTGGAGATGCACGAGTAAGCATCAGAGGATTTGACCAGCGTAATGTTGCTGTGATGGTTGATGGTATTCCTGTAAATGACATGGAAAATGGACAAGTTTATTGGAGCAATTGGGATGGTTTGAGCGATATTACACAAACCATGCAAGTACAACGTGGGCTTGGTGCTTCCAAGTTAGCCATAGCTTCTGTTGGTGGAACAATTAATATTATTACAAAAGGAATCGACAGCAAATTTGGTGTTGGTATCAAACAAGAAGTAACTAGCTTTGGATTGTATAAAACTTCTTTCGGATTTAATTCAGGACAACTAAAAGGTGGGTGGGGAATTACAGTTGCCGGTTCACGTAAATGGGGTGCTGCTTATGCGGATGCAACTTTTGACGATGCTTGGTCTTATTTTTTTAAAGTTCAAAAACGATTCAAAAAACATTTATTAAGCGTAAGTGCAAATGGCGCACCTCAATCGCATGGACAAAGAAGTGATAAGTTACCTCTTGCATATTATAGCGAAAAATTAGCAAGAGATTTAAACATCAATGTGGATTCGGTTTATCAATTTTCTGGAACAAACGCTTTTCAATATTACACAACAGCCACTCAGGGCGAAAGAGGAATAAAATATAATCCGAACTGGGGAGAACTAAACGGAAAAAATTTTAACGACAAAATCAATTTTTTTCACAAACCACAATTCAATTTTTCGCATTTTTGGACACCAAATGAAAAACTAAGCGTTTCTACTGTTTTATATATGTCGATTGGAAAAGGCGGGGGAACAGGGATTAAAGGAACAGTAGATCGGGATTCAACGACCGGACAACTAAATTTTCAAAATGCTTATGAAATAAATACTACATCTGCATTAACAAGCTACAGTGCAACCGAACATCCATCAAATGCTTATATACGAGCATCAAACAATAATCACGTTTGGTATGGATTAATTTCTACTTGGAATTATAAAATCAATAAAAATATTTCTTCATTAATTGGAATTGATGCTAGATATTATAAAGGCTCACATTATCAAAGTGTTTACGACTTGATTGGCGGAGGATACGCCATTGATAATTCAAATAAAAATGTTCCCGGAGGCGCCCCTTACGGAACTAAACGTGTTGGCGATAAAGTAAGTTATTACAACGATGCACTTGTAATGTGGGGCGGTGCTTTCGGACAAGTGGAATACAAAAAAAATAAATGGAGCACTTTTTTAACGGCAACCATTTCCGAAACAGCATATCAACGCATCGATTATTTTAGGAAAAAAGATCTTGTCCTTCCCGATACAACAATTGCACAAGTTTTAGGATACGGAAATACATACACTTATAACGGAGTTACCTATACTCCCGATTCACCTGAAGCTAAAACGTCAACAACAAAACGGAAATGGTTTTTAGGATATACTTTTAAAGGAGGAGCAAACTATAACATCAACGACCACCAAAATGCATTTGTGAACCTTGGTTATTTGAATATGGCGCCACGTTTTAACGTTGTTTTTGACAATAGCAACAAAGCATTCTTACATCCTAAAAATCAAAAAGTTTATGCAATCGAAGGTGGTTATGGATTTCACAATTCAAAATTCGCCACCAATGTAAATTTGTATTACACGCTGTGGAAAAACAAACCACCTTCATACACACCAACTGTTCCCGATTTAATAAATGGTGGCGTATTGTCATACAATATTAATGCCTTGGATGCTCTACACAAAGGAATTGAATTTGATTTTATTTATAAGCTTATGAAAAACTTAGATGTTGAAGGGATTGCCTCTTTTGGTGATTGGAAAACAATATCGGGTGAAAAAGTTTATGTAACAAACGAGGAAGGCATAGTTCAGGATTCGGTTGATTTTAGTGCAATAAATGTGCACGTTGGTGATGCAGCACAAATTCAAATTGGCGGAAGTATTCGATATGAAATCGTTAAAAATTTATACATTAAACCACGCTTTACCTATTTTGCAAAGAATTATGCTAATTTCGATCCTATAAAATTAACAGGAGAAAACAAAGATCGTGAATCTTGGAAAATGCCAAATTATGGTTTATTAGATATTTATGCCGGATACAATTTTAATTATTGGAAATTAAAATTTGATATTTCTGCAGGTGCAGTGAATGTGCTTAACGCTACTTATATTACAGACGCTCAAAACGGAGGAAAGTTTGACCCAACTACCGCAACCGTTTTTATTGGTATGGGCAGAAGATTTAATATTGGATTACGAATTTCTTTTTAAAAAATAATAACTAAAAACTACTCAAATGAAAAAAATTATTTATGCATTACTTTTTGTTTTAATAGCAAATGTAAATGCGATGGCACAAACAAGTTTGCCAACGTCTTGGAACTTTGCAACAGCTACTCTTCCTTCTGGATGGACATCTTCAGGAACTGGATTTGCATATTATGCTGCATCCGGAAATCCTGCTCCAGCAGCTAAATTTGCAGCAACAGGAGACAAATTGGTTATTTTCTTTTCTTCCAATCCGGGAAATTTAACTTATGACATTGCTGGAAACTCTTTTTCCGGTGGAACCTTTTTGGTAGAAGAGTCTATAAATGGAATTGCCTATACTACCTTGCGTACTTTTACTACACTTGCAACTGCTTATGCTTCCTTTACAGATGTTCCTAGTGCTACCAGCAGATACATTCGTTTCAATTACTCAAATAAAGTAACCGGAAATGTTGGATTGGATAACGTTGCAATTGCAATGGGGGTTTCTACAACTCAACAAATAAATGCTAAACAAGGCACAACAAATATTGTTAACGGTGGAACGTATGCATTAAGTTCTCCGGTAAGTACAATGACTCCAACAACATTTACAATAGAAAATTTAGGAACGGTTGGCACTTTAAATATTTCCGGTGTTACCATTACGGGAACTGCTGCTGCTGATTATTCCGTTGCTTCTTTTCCTGCAAGTGTCGCACCTTCAAGTAGCGGAAGCATGGTAATTAATTTTACTCCTTCTGTTTCAGGAACAAGAACAGCCGCTATTAATATAGCCAATAACGATCCTACAAATCCAATTTATGTTATTAATATGTATGGTGTTGGTGGTACACTTGCAACAGCGCCTGTTGCGCAACCTACAAGCTTGATTTTTACTTCCGTAAAGTCGTATCACTTAAATGTTGCTTTCACGGCAGCATCCACTGCTCCGGATGGATATGTTATTTTAAGAAAAGCGGGCTCTCCTATTACAGAGATTCCTGTTGATGGAATAGTTTATCAAAGAGGTGATGTAATTGGAAATTCAAAAGTAATGTACAGTTCTACTGCAACTGGTTTTTATCCTCCTGAGATTACAGCAAGCACAACGTATTATTTTGCTGTGTTTTCATACAATGGTCCGGGAACGCTTCGTAATTACCTTACAACATCCCCTTTAACAGGAAATGTTACTTCTTTAGGGTCTATGCAACCGGCAGCGTATTATAGTAGTGTTTCAACCGCAAGCGCAACTTTTGTTACAGATTTACACAATAAAATTAATCCTCACTCCATTGAATATTATAGCAATTATGGATCACTGATGGTTTCCAAATTTTTTGCTCGCGATACTACTGCAAACCAACGTGTAATAACTTGTTCGTACAGTGGAGAAGAAAAAATTTACACAGACCCTTTCGATTGGACAACAAACAATTTTAGTCGTGAACACACCTATTGCAACAGTTGGCAACCCACTACCAATAATACACCAAGTAATACTAGTTTGCCTGAATACAACGATTATCACATGTTAACACCAACGAATCAAAATCAGGTAAATGCTGTTCGTAGTAATTATCCTTTAGGAGAAGTTGTTGGAACGCCTATATCAACATATTTAGGAAGCAAAATAGGATATAACGCTTTAGGAAATAAAGTATTTGAACCTCGCGATTCAGATAAAGGTGATGCAGCACGTTGTATGATGTATGAATCAATTTGTTACACGGGAGTGGCTTATTCTGGTCCCGCAAATACGAATTGCGTATACGGTGGCAGCTGGTCTTTCCCAAGTTATATAAGCAGCTCAATTCCTTATGGACAAGATCAAGATGTTTTGAAAAGATGGCATTATGCCGACCCTCCATCAAAATTAGAAATTGCTCGTAACGATTATGTTGATTCTATTCAAGGAAATCGTAATCCATTTATTGATAGTATACAATATGCTTGTTACATAAATTTTAGTAACATGACAAAGATGACAGGAATTACTGCACCTTGTAATACTGCTAGTATTGCTGATAACGACATGACTAATACTATTCTACTTGCTCCAAACCCAAGCAACGGAAATTTTACTGCAAACTATACTTCTTCAACAGAACAAAAGGTAACAGTAAAATTATTTGATATGATGGGACGATTAGTTTATACAGATGCACTTAAAGTAAGCGTTGGAAACAATCCTATTGAAATGAAATTACAAGATTTGAATAAAGGTATTTATCTTTTAGAGTTTACTTCTCTGCAAGGGAAACAAACTGTGAAGTTGATAATTGATTAAATTTAGGTTAATTGAGAAAGAAACGCCATGCAGAAATGTGTGGCGTTTTTTATTTATTCCGAATCGGAATAAGCAATACCGAAAGTAATATTACCAGTAGTTTTTTATCCGTTTATAAAATACAACGGTCGGTTTACAGTTGTTGTATAAACAGCCTTATGCGCATGGAAATGGAACATCTCCTTCTACTTTTTTTGGTGAAACAAAATATTAAGTTTTATATTTGTAGTATGATTACTCAAAAAATAGAATTGCCTAAGAAATTATCTTACTATTTAATTAACCTTCCTGAAAATGGAATGGGTTATCAAATAGTAAAGGTTATTTTAAAGAGTGGAAAAGTTTTGCGTAAACTAAAAGTACTAAATTCCTCTGTTTTGGTACTTGATAAAACAACTAATATTAATAGTAGCGATATAGAAAAAATTGAACTAGAATAATTGCCTCATACCCCGGCCAATCAGATATTTTTGTTTTTGTGATTAATGCCTTTTATTTTATAGCCAATCTGTTTTCTATCTTTTGGATTTTCTTTCTTGTCTATAATTCATCTAAGTATTGAAACACTTGTTCAATGTTTTTATCATGATTGTCCATCTTCTTTTTGATTTTTTCGATTTCCAAACGTAGTTCGGTATTATCTATTAGCATTTGACGAATACGGGTAAAAATTCGCATAATTTGGATATTTACAGCAATTGCTCTTTCACTAGATAAAATTCCTGAAAGCATTGCCACACCTTGTTCTGTAAAAGCGTAAGGAAGAAATTTTGTATGTTGTCCTCTCTTTAAGATTCCAAATTGGAATCTTAAAGAATCGTATTCTTTTTGCGATAATTGGAACATAAAATCTGCTGGAAATCGTCCCATATTCCTTTTTACTGTTTTGTTTAAGTTTCCAGTAGTTACATTATACAACTCAGCCAAATCTCTATCCAACATTACTTTCTGCCCTCGGATATAATAAATCTGATTCATTATTATTTCATCTGGAACTTTTACAAGTGCTTTACTTTTTGCCATAAATCAATGTTTTTTGCAAAAGTAAATTTTCTCACTGCCAAAATCGAATCTTGAGGTCATAATTTGTGACCTCAAGATTTCCATACAATTTAAAGGATATTGTTTAAGGTGCCAAATTGGTACCTTAAGATTCCAATTTGGAATCATAAATTTTGAGGTCACAAATTATGACCTCAAGATATATATTGATTATCTAGGGATTGCAGTTTTCCATTTATGATCTCCGCCATCATCATCCCTATAATAACACAGCGTCTCTTCTACTGTTTTATCATTCAATTTTCTTGTTTTCTTAAAAGTGTCTTTCACAATAGTTATACAGCTTAAAAATTCCTGCCCTTGCTTTATTCCATTCATTGCAGTTTCTTTAATGCTTATTGAAAAAACAATAAAAATATATTTAAAATCTTTTCCATTGTCTGCTATTTCATCTGTTTCAAAAGCTGAAATCCATTCTGTATGCAATCCTTTCGATTTATTTATTTCCACTTTTTCTTTTATGCTTTTATATTTTTCTTTCTCTAAAATCTTAAAACATTTCAGAAGCACTTCTTCATCCGAAAGGCCAACGTTATCAAAAATCTCAGTTGAGTTCGCTTTTGTGCGCTCATCTCTTCTTTCTTCAAAGTGTTTAATCCCGATTCCAGGATATTCTCCGAATTCGAATCTAAGGATGTTGTCCTTATGTTGCATTTTACTTTTGTCGTATTCCATAATATATTAAGCTACTGCTCTAATTTTTGCGTTTTTTTGTTTTCTTATTGGTTTGTTTCTTTGCCATATTTCATCAATATCCAAATTAGGTAATTCTTTTTTCAAAATATCTAAGGCCATTGGACTATATCTGTTATAATGTGCAGAGCCAATTCTTAGACATTTGAACGCATCTGAGTTCTCTTGGAGCTTTATTTCCTTAATTACTGCTAATAATTTATGTTGTTGAATTTTTATTTTATCACACAAAGCAGTTAAATTAAGAGTATAAAAATCAAGTTCGTTAACTCTCTTTATTGCTATTATAGTAGCTCCTGGTGTTCCTTCTGGAACAATGTGTACCGGAGAGCCACCTTTTTTTTCTATTCTCAAGTCTAGTGAAGGGCCATATCCGTTTGTTGTAAAAGATAAAGTAGATACGCCTGGAAACACTTGTTCCCATTCGGAACCATTTTTTAATTTCATCGCAATCTTATTAAGCTCTTTTTCTGAAGGTTGTGATTCACTTCCTTGTATAGACTTTTCCATTATTATAAAAGCTCTAAGTTTTTCTAACGCGTTTAATTTTTTTCTGCTTTTTGACTGAAGCAATTTTTTTACCTCCCTAATCTCTACATTGAAAAATCCTTGAATATCCATTGGAGGCGTTGTTGACAAAGGCAAAACTCTGGTTGGAAGTTTGGTTTTTAAATCAATTTGAAAGACCCTATTAGTTATATCTCTAAAAAGAGTAAGTCCCGCTTGGGCTTGAAAATATAAATGTTGCTCTGCCATTTCTAATGTATAATGTTGTGCAGCATCTCTTAGGCAATTGAGAGATTTAACTATCAAAACTTCTTCATTTTTTAGGAATTTTATTTCCTCATCACTATATGCCTTGTTAACACAGGAATTAAACCCCAACGTTTCTTTTGAATCTTTCTCTTTTATTTTTCCTCCTTTGTGAATTATAGATGCCTTCAACAGCATTTCAAATGAATGATCCATAAATATTAAAGTGCCATGAACTCGGGCACAATCACTAGGTCTATTGAATAACTCAATGCTTAAAATAAGTGAATCAATAGCTTTATTGTATAAATGTTTTACTTCTTTTTTCATTATTAATTTTTTCGTTAATGAACTTGTGCTTTCGCAAAAGCGTAGCATTACGCTACGCTTTTATATTAAACTATCTCAATTTACTTTGATATCTTTTCCCAACAGTGGTTGAGATATAATTATTCAATCCACATCCATGTTCAGCCAACCATTTCATTCTTTCTACATCACTTCTGCCTGGAATAGCATAAGTATATAAATAAGTTGACCCATTATTAAATTGGACTGTAATTGAAGCGGTATTATTGGCATATGCCAATACACCTGAATCACCATTTATATTTCTATAACGTATCACTTTTACCTCCTTTATTCTCTGTTAAACCTTACAACTTACTTGTTATCAGGCACAAGTATTCCATTAGAGCAAGTGGAATATTTGTTGACATAGTGTTGGGAAAAAAATTTGGAGAAAATCCTAGGAGGGTTCTATTGAAAGTGTATATTTGAGAAGTATTATTTTACTCAATACGCAGAAGTTAGAGCTTCTGTCAATAGAACCAGAGGATTTCTTCTGGTTTTTTTCTTTTCTATGCAATTCTTATTTTCATTTTATCCTTTTCTATTTATAAAAAAAGCCTCAATTCTACTTTCGCAGATTTAAGGCTCTATGATTATCTAGTTGGTAATTCTAAGAGTATAAAATCTGTCTTCATATATTTCCTTTCTGTCAATTAAGTATTATACCGTTACTTGTTATAAATTAGTCCAATAATGTTAGTAACTATTTTTTTATAATTATTGGACTAAAATATAATAGGATATATTTGTAATAAAA
>JAYVZC010000320.1:0-8010 GCA_043783695.1 Bacteroidota bacterium | reverse complement strand
TTCTTTTTCCATAGCGACTATCATTTAATTGTCCACCATGCGCATCTGCAATGTGATGCAATACTTTTTCCGCTCTATCGGGAAAATTTTTATAAATCCAGTCCTTAAATATTTCAGCAATAGAACCATTCAAACGAACAATGGTGTATCCGGCAGAATCGGCTCCGTGATTGGCTGCTGCTTCAATTAATTGAGGAATCTCATCGCTGTTCAAGCCGGGAATAATTGGCGCAGTCATCACTCCAACAGGAATTCCCGCTTTGTTTAATGTTTCTATTACTTTCAATCTATTTTTTGCAGTTACTGTTCTAGGTTCCATTTTTAATCGCAAGTCGTTATTTAAACTTGTGATAGAAACCATCACATGAACTAAATTGAGTTTTGCTAATTCCTGAAGAATATCAATGTCTCTTATGATCAAATCATTTTTCGTTATCATTCCTGCAGGATGACGAAATTTCAAAAGCACTTCCAACATTTGTCGTGTTATTTTCATCTTACGCTCAATGGGCTGATAACAATCAGTGTTGCCCGAAAACATGATTGGAGATACCACCCAATTTTTATTCATGAACTGTTTTTCCATTATTTGCGGAGCGTTTGGTTTTGCAATAATTTTTCGTTCGAAATCCAAGCCGGCACTGTATCCCCAATATTCGTGAGTATTTCTTGCATAACAATAAATGCAGCCATGCTCACAACCTTGATAAGGATTCATGGAATACATTGCTCCAATATCCGGACTCTTTACCACATTGATGATCTTCTTCGGATTTTCTATAAAAATTTGTGTTTTTGTATCGCCTAACAAGGGTTCATCTATGCCCTCATAATGCTCTTCGACATAACGACCTTTCAGAAAACGATTATCAGTATTGACCTGTGCGCCTCTACCTTTAAAGCAATTTGATTCCTTTTCATCGTTTTCCATTTTACAAAATTATGCCCTATCCAAACTTATTACAGCCAAGAATTTTAGTATTTGTAAAACTATTTTTAAACGGTATAAAATAGTATTACCTTTAAGAATCAAAAATTCAATTATGAAACACTCCAACAAACTACTTGCTCTGTTATTATTTCTTCTTCTGATTTCAGTAAATAATTTCGGACAAAGTTTTTTAAGCGATTCGGCAGCTACTACAGAGCACCACCACACCCCCTGGTATATTTTATCGGGAAATGGTAGCGATGAATTTGTGTGCTACAAACAAGCGCACAGAAACATGTACTTAATTGTTACAGGTTTAATTATTGGTATTGCAGTAGTTTCTCTTAAATTATTACGAACCAATAGAAAAAACAATAAAATACTAAAAGTACAAAACGAAATCATTGAAGAAAAAAATAAAGACATTACAGACAGCATCAATTATGCAAAGCGTTTGCAAACAGCAATACTTCCTCCTAAAGATTTTGTGAACTCTGTTTTACCAGAACATTTTATTATCTATCAACCAAAAGATATTGTAAGCGGAGATTTTTATTGGGTATCGCATCACGAAAGTAAAATAATGCTTGCGGCTATTGATTGTACAGGACATGGAGTTCCGGGAGCATTGTTGAGTATTGTAGGACACAATGCCATCAACCAAGCCGTAAATGAATTAGGAATACTTCAGCCATCAAAAGTGTTGGACAGTATGAATACACTCATCAAAAAAATATTGCATCAGGACAAAGGAAGTGATATCCGCGATGGTATGGATATGGCTTTGTGCACGTTTGATAAACACACCAATACATTGGAATATGCAGGAGCAAACAATCCTGTATTTATATTATCAGATGGAAAATTGAATATCATTAAAGGCTCTAAACTAACCGTTGGAAGTATGGAAGAAGAAAAAGTAGAACCACCAGTTAATCATTCTGTACAACTAAAAAAAGGAGATTGTTTTTATATTTTCAGCGATGGATATGTGGATCAGTTTGGCGGAAAGGACAATAAAAAATTCAAGACTAGTAAGTTTCAGGAATTATTGATTTCGATAAACAATCAAGCAATGCCTGAGCAAGAAAAAAGTATTAGCAAAGCATTTAATGACTGGAAAGGTAAAAATGAGCAGGTAGATGATGTTTTGATTATTGGGATACGTGTGTAACGACAACACACCCCTGCCCCTCTCGAGAGGGGATTTGATTTGAGTAACGAATAAGAGATTTTTCATTTAAGAATAATTGTTTGTTATATACAAAAAACAAAATAAGAAGTACGATCTATTCCCCTCTTGAGAGGGGCTAGGGGTGTGTAAAAGTTTCGAAGCAAAATCAATGTCCAACCAAAGAAAAATAATTCACATCGACATGGATGCATTCTACGCATCGGTGGAGCAACGTGATTTTCCTGAGTATATTGGCAAACCTATTGTTGTTGGTGGGAAGCCTGAAGGCCGTGGCGGAGTTGTTGCTACAGCCAGTTACGAAGCTCGCAAATTTGGCATTCGTTCTGCAATGCCATCCAAAAAAGCATTACAACTTTGTCCGGATGTGATTTTTGTTTACCCACGATTTGCTGCTTACAAAGAAGCATCAAAAAAAATAAGAAAAATATTTGAACGTTATACCGATTTGATAGAACCACTCTCCTTGGACGAAGCGTTTTTAGATGTAACAGAAAACAAAAAAAATATTTCTTCCGCAATTGAAATTGCCAAGCAAATAAAATTAGCCATTAAAGAAGAATTAAATTTAACTGCTTCGGCAGGAGTTTCATCCAGCAAGTTTGTAGCTAAGATAGCTTCCGACATGAATAAACCCGATGGATTAACTTTTATTTCTCCTGAAAAAATTGAAGAGTTTATGGAACGACTTCCTGTAGAAAAATTTTTTTGTGTTGGAAAAGTAACTGCTGATAAAATGAAAGGAATGGGAATTCACAAAGGCGTTGATTTAAAAAAAATGAGCGAAGAAGACTTGGTGCACTATTTCGGAAAATCGGGAAATTTTTATTATAAAATTGTTAGAGGCATTGATATCAGACAAGTTCAGCCACACCGAGAAACAAAATCTTTAGGTGCAGAAGATACGTTTGCAGAAGACTTAACAACACTAGAAGCAATGAATCATGAATTGGGTAAAATTGCTGAAGTAATTGTAACGCGTTTACAGAAGTACAACTTAAAAGGGCGAACGGTTACGCTCAAAATAAAATATCACAATTTCAGACAAATTACACGTAACTATTCTTTTAATAAAACGGTTAGTGATTTAGAGACAATTGTTAATACAGCAAAAGAATTGCTTATAAAAACAGATCTTGAAAATAAAAAAATTAGGTTGTTGGGGATTTCGCTTTCTAATTTTGGAGAGATGAAAGAGAAAATAGTTAAGAAAAATGATTGGCAATTGGAATTGTTTTAAAGCCACTGTTCAACAGATTTTTTTGTTAAAAAAAATTTTAAATTTAATCTGTGAACCTGTGGCTATCCTCTTTTATGAAAACTGACAAATGATACCACCCATCAAAGCCATCGTAATAGTCCAGTAACCAACATTTATTATGATGTACTTAAATCCTTTTCTTTCAAACAAAGCATTGGTTCCTAAGATGGGTAAGGCAATTGTTATTCCGGCCATAGTTCCGTGAAGCGCACCGTGCTTAAATGTTCTGAAATTATTCCCGTACTTCGACATATAATCTGCAAAATACCTTCCTAATTCAGATGCCGGATCATTAACACTTTGATCAACTGCAAGAGAAGACATTGCTCCCCATTGGTGAATCACAATAAATTGGATCGCAAATGCCAGAAAGAAACTCAATAAAAAAGAAACACCGAAAATAACAGGCATGTTGGCACCTTTCATTTTATCCTCGGTAACACCAGAGGCATTCATCCAGGCTGTTCCTAATACTTTGGGATTATACCATATAAAGCCAATTACCATCGGCACCAGTGCCGCTGCTAATAAAATAAGAAAATTTACATGCATCGGTTTTAATTTTTTGGTTTAATCAAAAATAGAGCATTTGATTTGTAAATTGCTGAAGCCAACTAAAACTTATCAAATTTTGAGTATTTATAAAGAGATAAAGCCTCTTAAATTACCTTTTTCAAAGTTTAAAACTTTGGAAAAGGTCAGAAATAAAATGCCTCCTCCCTACTAGTTAGGAAAGAGGCATTTCACAATTTTATATATCACTTTCCATGACAGTTCTTATATTTTTTACCACTTCCACAAGGACAAGCATCATTTCTTCCAACCTTCTGCTCTACCCTTACCGGTTGTGCTTTTACTTTGGGTTGCTCTTCGTTTGGATTGTTTGTTCCAACTTCGGTTCTGCTTGTTTGAGTTTGTTGTTGACGTTGTGGGACCGGAACTCTTGCTTGCTGCACACTGTTTTGAATTTCATTTGGTAAATTCGCACGTATTAAAAAGGAAACAATTTCTTTGTTCACAGTCGTCACCATCTGTTTAAACAACTGAAACGATTCAAACTTATAAATTAGTAATGGATCTTTTTGTTCGTATACCGCATTTTGAACGGATTGTTTTAATTCATCCATTTCACGCAAATGTTCTTTCCAAGCATCATCAATCATTGAAAGTGCTGTTCCTTTTTCTAAGCCTAAAACTAATTCTGCTCCTTTTGTTTCGTATGCACGTTTTAAATTTACAACCACTTGCAATGTTTTAATTCCATCGCTCATTGGAGTAACAATATTTTCGAAAGATGCTGCTTGATTTTCATACACATCTTTTATTATTGGAAATGATTTTACTTTAATAAAATTATTTTTAGCAGTGTAATGCGATTCCGCTTTTTCATATAATTGCTCAACAATTTCATTGTGTTTTAATTCAGAAAAACTATTTTCACTTACAGGAGATTCAATAGACAATACACGCAAAACTTCAACATTAAATCCATCGAAATCTTTTACTTCATGATATTCCGTTACAATTGATTCACAAGTATCGTAAATGGAATTTGCAATGTCGATCGCCAAACGTTCACCAAACAATGCATGTCTGCGTTTTTTATAAATAACTTCACGTTGTGAGTTCATCACATCGTCATATTCAATTAAACGTTTACGGGTACCAAAGTTATTTTCTTCTACTTTCTTTTGTGCACGCTCAATGGATTTGGTGATCATAGAATGCTGAATAACTTCACCCTCCGTAATTCCCATTCTATCCATCAACTTAGCAATACGTTCCGAACCGAATAATCGCATCAGATCATCTTCCAAAGAAGCAAAAAATTGTGATGAACCGGGATCACCCTGACGACCGGCACGACCACGCAACTGTCTGTCCACACGTCTTGATTCGTGACGCTCTGTTCCAACAATAGCCAAACCACCTGCTTCTTTTACACCAGCACCTAGTTTAATATCCGTTCCACGACCCGCCATGTTTGTTGCAATAGTAACTGTTCCTGCCTGCCCTGCTTCTTGTACAATTTCTGCTTCACGCTGATGCATTTTCGCATTCAATACATTGTGCTTGATGCCTCGCAATTTTAACATTCGACTCAACAATTCAGAAATCTCAACCGATGTAGTACCAACTAAAACAGGTCTTCCTGCTACAACACATTTTCCAACTTCTTCAATTACGGCATTGTATTTTTCTCGTTTCGTTTTAAAAACTAAATCTTCATAATCTTTACGTGCAATTGGTCTGTTGGTAGGAATAACTACTACATCCAATTTATAAATATCCCAAAGCTCGCCCGCTTCTGTTTCTGCAGTACCCGTCATACCAGCTAACTTGCTGTACATACGGAAATAATTTTGCAAGGTAACAGTTGCATAAGTTTGCGTGGCAGCTTCTACTTTCACATTTTCTTTAGCTTCAATGGCTTGATGCAAACCATCGGAATATCTACGGCCTTCCATAATACGACCAGTTTGCTCATCTACAATTTTAATTTTCCCATCCATAATTACGTACTCCACATCAATCTCAAACAATGTGTAAGCCTTTAATAATTGGTTGATGGTATGAACCCGCTCCGATTTAATGGAATAATCACGGATCAATTCTTCTTTGCGTTGTGCTTTTTCTTCCAATGATATACCTGATTTTTCAAGAGCAGCAATTTCACTTCCTACATCGGGCAACACAAAGAATTTTGCATCTTCCGATGAAGTGGAAATTAATTCCAATCCTTTTTCAGTAAGCTCGATTGAATTATTTTTTTCGTCAATTACAAAAAACAATTCAGCGTCCACCAAGTGCATATCACGCGATTGATCTTGCAAATAAAAATTTTCAGTTTTTTGCAATTGAGCTCTCATTCCTGACTCGGATAAAAACTTGATCAAAGCTTTATTTTTAGGAAGCCCTCTGTAAGCACGCAATAATGCAACTCCGCCTTCTTTATCTTTTCCATCCGCCAATAATTTTTTAGCATCGGTTAAAGCAGTGTTCACGTACGTTTTCTGAGCATTTACAATTTTTTCGATACGAGGTTTTAAAGGAGCAAATTCCTGGTTATCGCCTTTGGGAGTTGGACCTGAAATAATTAATGGAGTACGTGCATCATCAATCAATACACTATCCACCTCATCCACAATTGCGTAATTGTGTTTACGCTGAACCAGATCTTCGGGACTGCGTGACATATTATCACGCAAGTAATCGAAACCAAATTCGTTGTTTGTTCCGAAAGTAATATCTGCTAAATAGGCTTGTCTGCGTTCCTCCGAGTTAGGCTCGTGCTTATCAATACAATCAACAGAAAGACCATGAAATTCGAAAAGCGGTCCATTCCATTCCGAGTCACGTTTTGCCAAATAATTATTTACTGTAACGATGTGAACACCTAATCCAGTAAGAGCATTTAAATAAACCGGCAATGTTCCAACGAGTGTTTTTCCTTCACCTGTGCCCATCTCCGCAATTTTCCCTTGATGCAAAACCACACCACCAACTAACTGAACATCGTAATGAACCATGTCCCATGTCACAGAATTTCCTGCTGCAATCCATGTATTGCTCCAAAATGCTTTATCCCCTTTTATTTGCACCGAATCACGCTTTGCAGCATAATCTCTGTCCTTTGGTGTGGCTGTAACTTCTAAGGATTCATTCTCTTTAAATCTTTTAGCCGTTTCTTTCACAACCGCAAAAGCTTCCGGCAAGATCTCATCGAGAATTACACCATTGTTTTTTATAATTATTTTTTCTAATTCATCGATCTCTTCGTATAAGGCTTCTTTGGACTCCACATCCATTGTGCTTTCTGTATCAATTCTTTTTTTGATGATATCAATTTGTCCTTGTTCTTTTGCAGAATGGTCGGTAATTCTTTTTTTGAATTCAGCGGTTTTGCCACGAAGTTGGTCATTTGTTAAATTAGCCAGCTTAGGAAACTCTGCTATTGCTCTATCAGCAATTGGTTGTATCTCTTTTAAATCTCTATCGGATTTAGTTCCGAAAAGTTTAGAAATGCTTCTTGTAAAAATATCTAACATAAATAATCGTTTTTTCTTTTCTTATTCATCAAGTCCCGATAGCTATCGGGATGCAAAAATAGTTAATTTTTAGCGTAATTTTCGTAATTTTATTTTCTAATTGAAAGGCTTGTCAATAAAGGGGAAAAGGACATTTAATCAATATAAAAATCTACCGCATATAGTCAAAAATTGTTCCCTTTGGGGAAATATGACAAATTAACACACTTCAACTACACTCAGTGTGACAAACTCTCCGTCAGGCTGAGTGAATTCGACTCCTCTCACTATAAACTCAGTCGAACACTTTCATAAATCGACTGATTCTTAAATTATTAATGTTTATAGACAATTCCTGACAGAATTTCTACAGAATTTAACGTTAAATTTGTACACCAAATCTAAGAAAATTGAAAATTCTGCTTATAGAAGACGAAAAAGATTTACTCGATTCGATGAAAACCTATCTCGAATCGGAAGGTTATATCTGTGAAACTGCGGCTGATTATCAAAAAGCATCCGAAAAGGTAAATGTATACGATTACGATTGTGTGGTGGTGGATATTACTTTACCAAAAGGTAACGGTTTACAAATAGT
>JAYVZC010000319.1:0-3396 GCA_043783695.1 Bacteroidota bacterium | reverse complement strand
TTGAAATATTATCTTTTAAAATAGCGAGTTTGGATTTGTCGGGTGAATATATAGGCTTGTATATGATTTCACCAGAACTATATACTGAATTCACTTTTGTTGAATAGACCAGTTTTGGTTCGCTAAATTTGTTTGTTTTTATATTTAGCGTTTTTATTGAAAAATCTTTAGTGCCTGTTTTCTTTTGCCACACATCATAAGCAATAACAATGTTTTCACCTATAAGTACAAAATTGGCAAAATTAGAACCAGGATAAAACATCTCCTTTTGGCTCTTATCTGGGATTTTAGTTTCAACTTTTGAAAGGACTTTTTGAGTTTTGATGTCTTTTTTTAGAATTACAAAATTATATGCGCCTTCAACAGAAAATATTTCTTTGTCTGTTTTCATCTCTTGGGCTGTTGAATTTTCAAGTATTCCTATGAATAAAAAAAGGAGTAAAATGATATTTTGTGATCTTTTCATACTATGTGTTTTTAATTCTGTTTATTTTATCTAATTGCAAATATATAAAATGTAATCTTTTTATTACTAATTTGTACTAGGTTAGTTGTTTTTGTCACAATGAAGTTGTATTGCCAATGTATATATTTTTTTAATTGAATTTTTAAATTTAAATCGCAAGCGATCATCCTTCTTTTTAGTTTCCGCTTTCATACCCATAATCAACCTTCAAATCCCTACCCATCGCTGCCTCAACAGCCAATTCATCACAACGATTATTTTCTACATTGGATGAATGTCCTTTTACCCAAACAAATTTTACGGAATGCGTTCTATATATTTTCAAAAAGCGTTTCCATAAATCTGGATTCTTTTTTCCCTTGAATGCTTTTTTCTCCCATCCAAAAACCCATTTTAGTTCAACAGAGTCAACAACATATTTTGAATCGGAATATACTGTAGCGCTTGTGTTTTCTTTTTTCAAAGACTCCAATGCAACAATAACACTCAACAATTCCATGCGGTTGTTAGTCGTTAATTTAAACCCTTCAGAAATTTCTTTGCGATGCGTTCCCGCAAGCATCACCACACCAAATCCACCAGGACCAGGGTTTCCTCTTGAAGCACCATCTGTGTATATTTTAATCATTTCTGCTTTAACACCTTTTTAATTTCGTCCCATGTTTTAAATTGGACTTTATTATTTTTAAGTCTTTCCAATCTTTTATCCAATTCATTTTTTATTGATAGTGGTATAGAAGAATTATTTGATATAAGAGACAGTTCTATTTTTTCTATCAAAATTAACTTCTCAGTTAAATTCAATTCCAATATTTTCTTTTCTAAAAGCATATGATTAATTATTTTTATTTGCCTACTGCCAATTACTTTATTTGCCTACTATATTCCCGCATGCGTTCTAAATAACTTTACTGCAATCGCTAATAAAATAATTCCAAATACTTTTCTTAAAATATTAATTCCACCTACGCCTAAAAGTTTTTCTAGTCGGTGTGTGTTTTTAAGAACCGCGTATACAAAAATTAAGTTGACAAGAATAGCAACAATAATATTTTCAATATCATATTCTGCTCGCAAAGAAAGCAAAGTTGTTAGCGTTCCTGTTCCCGCTATCAATGGAAATGCAATAGGCACGATAGATGCAGTGGCAGCGCTTTCATCTTTGTAAAATTTTACACCTAAAATCATTTCTAATGCTAAAAAGAAAATGATAAACGAACCTGCAATTGCAAAAGAGCTTACATCTATTCCAATGAGATTTAATATTTGTTCACCAACAAACATAAAAACGATCATAATCACACCCGAAACAAGTGTTACTTTTTCAGATTGAATTTTACCAGTTTTGGTTTGTAGGTCTAGCAAAACAGGCAATGAGCCAATTACATCAATCACAGCAAATAAGATCATGCTGAGTGTGGCTATTTGTTTCAAGTCGAAGTTCATTGGGTTAAGGATTTACGCCCTTCGACTACGCTCAGGGTGACGGTTAATTTATATGTTAAATGTAAGCTAAATAATTTTCTCTGTGAAACTCTTTTTTTCTCCTTTTTCCCTGCCTGCCGGCAGGTCTGTGTTGAAAAAAGTTAGGAAAGCAAATTCTCAATCGCTTTCGGAAAATGATTGTATTCAAGTTCATGAATTTTCATTGCCAAACTTTCCGGACTTTCACTTTCTAAGATCTCACATTTATATTGTGCAATTATTTTTCCTTCATCATACTTTTCATTTACAAAATGAATTGTGATGCCACTTTCTTTCTCCTTTGCATCAATCACCGCATTGTGAACATTAATCCCAAACATTCCTTTGCCACCAAATTTTGGTAAGAGTGCAGGATGAATGTTTATGATCTTATCAGGAAATGCTTTAATTAAATTTTCCGGTATCATCCATAAAAAACCGGCAAGGACCACCAGATCGATGTTTGCTTCTTTTAATTGTTCAACTACTGCATTGCTTTCATAAAAGGAATTTCTATCAATCACTAATGTCGGAATGCTATTATTTTTTGCGCGATTCAAAACATTGGCAGTAGATTTATTTGAAACCACGAGAGCAATTTTAATTCTATCGGATGATTTGAAATAATCGATAATGGTTTGAGCATTGGTTCCTTCACCTGAAGCAAAAATGGCAACATTTTTAATCATGCTACAAAAGTAGTATTTTTACAAAAAGCAAAATTTAAAATGTCAAAAACATATCCATACATAAACTACACAAAGGAAACATACTCTGATTCCGAAACACTTTCCCGTAGCAAAGAGTTTTACGAATGGCTGGATAAGCGAAGAACAGTGCGTGATTTTTCTGATAAACCAATTCCCAAGGAAGTAATAGAAAACATTCTTTTGGCAGCATCAACAGCACCTTCTGGAGCCCACAAACAGCCTTGGACATTTTGTGTGGTTACAAATCCTGAATTAAAAAAACAGATTCGAGCCGCAGCAGAAAAAGAAGAATATGACAGTTATAATGGTAGAATGACTGAAGAGTGGTTAGAAGATTTAGCTCCTTTGGGAACAAATTGGGAAAAACCATTTTTAGAAGAAGCGCCTGCATTAATAATTGTCTTCAAAAGAGCCTATGAATTTGCTGGAGAAAAGAAAAAAAACAATTATTACGTCTCCGAGTCGGTTGGCTTGGCAACAGGATTTTTGTTGGCTGCAATTCACAACGCGGGACTCGTAGCCCTTACTCACACGCCAAGTCCAATGAATTTTTTGTGTAAATTACTTGCTAGACCTGAGAATGAACGCCCTTTTTTGCTCATTCCCCTTGGATACCTAGCAAATAATACGCAAGTACCTGATTTAAAGAGGAAATCCTTAGAGCAAATTGATGTTTTTTATGAATAATTCGCTTATTTTTTTGTAATTATGCATATAACTATATCTTTGCACCCAAAATTAACCCAAAAACATTTA
>JAYVZC010000318.1:0-3411 GCA_043783695.1 Bacteroidota bacterium | reverse complement strand
TTTCGAAACAAAATTAGGCTGCATATAACAAGTATACGGCTTATTTGATTGTGCAAATGCTACTTGTGAAATGAATAGTGCTATAAATGGAATTAATTTTTTCATTTTTTGATGTCGTAGCTAATTATCATTTAATAATCACTTTAATTGTTTTTTGCTCTTCGTTCATTTTTAATTTTACAAAATACATTCCTTTCGCTAAATCTAAATCTGCTGAATTAATTGCCAATTCATGTTTCCCGGATGCTTGATTGGATTTCAGTAAACTGATTTCTTTTCCAAGAACATCACACATAGAAATTTCTACATTAGCATTTTCAGGTAACTGATAAGTAATTGTAGAGTTGCCGGTAAACGGATTTGGATAAACAGATAATCCGTAACCATTTGTTTGATTATTAATTCCTGTTGTAGTTAAATTAACTGTTTGTCCGTTACTTGTAAATACTGTAGAAATTAATCCGGCTCCGTCTTCAGCTTTTACAGTAAAATAATAAGTTTGTAAATTCACAAGACTTAAACCTGTAACGGTTACATTTCGATTAAACCAATTGTCTGTCCAATTCACTACATCCGTTGCTCCCGGAGTTGTTCCAATTGCGTACCAATATCTTGCAATAGCAGAGTTTACATCAATTGAAGTGCTCCAATTTGCAGATAAATCGGTTGCAGAAGTTGTGATTGCAATATCTGCGCCTGTACCATCATTAAGTGTGTCTACTGCAGATGGTGTTGTCCAATCAATATTTAAATTCTGATAAAAAATCGCAGAAAGATTTCCAACTGAGTCGGCACAAATAGATTTTACTTTTGCAGCAGGAGTAGTAGGATTTGGATTTTGATAACGAATATCATTTGTTGCAGCAGCACCAACTGTTATGGCAGCAGATGTTGCACTTCTAGAACGATAAATTTTTAAATCATTAATAGCGAAATTAGAATTTCCACTTCTGAAAGAAATTCCTGTTCCCCCTGTTGTGTAAGGTGTTGCATCGGTCCAGCTGGTAACAAAAATATTATCTCTGTAGATACTTATTTTTCCTGTAAAGCGGTCGTAAATAACTTTATAATCATACCATTGTCCTGCAACGGTTGTAAACGGAATACTCACAACGGGCGAACCAAAAGCATCTGCTACTGTTTTGTAAATTTGCAATAAACTGCCATCAACTCTAAACCAAACAAAATAGGAGTTACCGCGATTTGTTAAACTAGCATTGTCGCAGAAAAAATGAAAACCTGCACGTCTTGTTGTTCCTGTTCCATCAATCTTTCCATAAAAATTATATAAATATCTGTTTGATAAAGTTTGATTTAAAGAAGCGTAAATGTTTGTGTTTCCTTGTGCCTCATCAGTTTGATTTAAAGCGGCACTTGTGATATTCCATATTCCGCCCGGAACAACACTTCCAACTGTCCAGTCAGGGTGAATAGCCACATCAAAATTATCTGCAAAAAATCCATTGTTTGCATTTGCTCTCCATTCTGTTCCGTTATAATCAATTACTTGATAGTAACTTTTTTCTAATCCACTGCCACCAACATTATCTGCATCTGTAAAATTTGCTGTAAAGTTTGCTGTTATCCATGTGCTTGGCGTAACAACCGTTGTAGTTGGTGCAATGCTATCTGTTGTTGCTGCTATTGCTGAAGTTGTTGTCCAATTGGCTACCCAGCCCGAAGCGACTGTTGCACAATCGGAGCGGAATTCTAATAATAATGAACCACCGCTTGAGGTAATTGTTCCCGGTGATGTTGTTCCGGAGTATTGTCCAATTAATGGAGAAGAAGTAGTTGCTCCATCATAAATAAATAAATAATCCCAATTTAATTCTGTATTAAAAGAAGTAAAATTTAAAGTGATAGATGTTGCACCTGCGGGTTGAATCAACGTAAGTTTGCGTTCATCATTCAAATAATTTCCGGCAGCACCACCACTGTCGTAATAGTTTCCTGTTAACGTTGTGATTGTTGTAATTGCCGGACTGTTATTTATTAATTTATAATAATAAGCCCAGTTCCAATTTGGTCCTGGATCATTATGTGTTTGCAGAGGAAACATTTGATGTCCTTTGATAGTTGTGCAAGAACCAATGCCACAAGTACTGCTAGAGCCGGAACAACCCGGTCCGTAATATGTTCGTAAAGGATTTATTCCATAACCGCTTGCGCAGATGTCTCTCACTAATGCGGCAGAACTAATATACATAGCAGTTGTGTACCAACTTGCAACAGCAACATACCCTTCATGTTCTAATCCGATAGTGTATGGATTTTCGCTTCCAACATGCCATGCTTTATTTGCTTCCAATACCATTTGAGTTATTTGTCCATCGCTAGAGCGCAATACATAATGTGCAGAAACACTAGCAGCACAATTCTGAAACCAAGAGATGCAGCCAGCGTAACTTCCTTCAATATCATGAATGGTAACAGCAGAAATGGCTGTTCCTCCACGAAAGCTGTAATTACAGGATGCAGCAGCATTCCATATAGCAGGGCCGTAATCTGTTGATACTGGTGATCTGTAATTGAATACTTGTCCGCTTTTATTCATGATGCTTTCATCGGTAACAGTAACGTATGTTGAACTTAGGATGGCATAATTTTCGGCTCCGAAAATTTTTATAGGATCAAGTTTTGGGTCGGGGAAATTATAATGCAACTGATAGTTTGGATTCATCATAAATTGAACATAGCCATACTCTTGCGTAATGAGCGCATATATTTGTCCCGGAGTTTCTTTTGGTAACTCGCTTAAATAAATTAAAATAGGTAATTGATTTTCTACTTTCGTACTATTTATTCCAAGTAGGTTTTTAACTTTTACAAAAGCATCAGCATAAGCTAGAATATTTTTTTCGGAATTATTAATGATATCGTTTGCACTTATTTGTGAAAGCTCAGAAACAGTAACAAGGTTATTTGAAAAATAATTTTGACCATCTAGAGTTAAACCCATTACACCGTAAGCATTAGGAATACCGGTACAACTTCCCGATTCAGCAGAAGCATGAGTAATGTGGGTAAAACGTGTATTGCAAAAAGCAACTGCTTCTAACATTCCACGAGCAATCTCTGGATGAAGAGAATATGCTTTCTCAAAAGATTTTGCATACATATTTGCAATGGGCTCATCAGCAAAAATAAACGCTGAGAAAAATAGAAATACGAAGGAAAGTAGTAGTTTTTTCATCTGAATTTTATTTGTAGAATTTCGTAGAGTAAAGATAATAAAAAACAGCAAAAAAACTAATATTTGTCGAAAAAAAATGAAAATTTTGCCTAAGATGTTGCCACAGTTTAGTGATGTGTTGGATTTGTTTGGGGCATTTTAAATACACAAACACATAGTTTAATATTAAAAAAATGTTGCGCTTTGAGTTTACATATATGCTTTCGGTATAATCA
>JAYVZC010000317.1:0-3412 GCA_043783695.1 Bacteroidota bacterium | reverse complement strand
ACTATAAAGGTTGGGCAAAAGGATTGAAAGAAACAGGTTATGCAACCGACCCAAAATACACTAAACGCTTGATTGAATTGATTGATACTTACAAACTTTATCAATACGACCAAGTAGATGAATTGCCTAACATTACTGTTGCTGCAAACAAGCCACCAAGCCCAGAAACGATGGAAGCAAGAGAAATTTTTCGTTTCCATTTCATTAAATACATTGTTGTAAAACCAGGAGATTCGTTTTATAAAATTGCTATTGATACTGATAAAGATTTATGGCAACTCTATCGATTCAATGATTTGGAGCCCGATGCAAAATTAATTGTCGGACAAAAATTATATCTTCAACCAAAACGCAACAAAGCGAAAGAGCCTTTCCATATTGCAAAAAAAGGTGAAAACATGAAATCGATTTCTCAATTGCACGGAATCAAATTGAAAAAACTATACAAAAAAAATAATATGAAAGTTGGCGAAGAACCTAGTGTTGATCAACAATTGTATATGCGTACACAAAAACCAAGTGCTGAAAAAAAATAATTCATCTTCCTTCCTTTTTATACGTTTTCTGATTTCTATTTATTACAAAGTATTACAAAAATCATTAGTTAAATCCCATTAATTTGTCAAATTTTAACGAAATGTTTATAAAAATCGACCTTCGAGTAGGGTTTTATTTCTATTTTTGGTACATCATTCCAACATCAAAATTCTATCAATTTAAATATTAAATAAACAATCATTATGGGTTTTATAGCAAGTGTTCAGGCTCGTCAAATATTGGATTCACGTGGTAATCCAACAGTAGAAGTAGATGTAATTACTGATTCCGGTATTATGGGCAGAGCGGCTGTTCCTTCCGGAGCATCTACAGGTGTTCACGAAGCGGTTGAATTGCGTGATAATGATAAAGGATATTATCTTGGAAAAGGTGTTTTAAAAGCAGTAAACAATGTAAATACCGTTATTCGTGAAGAGTTGAATGGAATGTATGTTTTCGATCAAAATGCCATTGACAAAAAGATGATTGCCTTGGATGGCACCGAAAATAAAGGCAGTTTAGGAGCAAACGCTATTTTAGGAGTTTCATTGGCTTGTGCAAAAGCAGCTGCAGAAGAAGCTCGCCAGCCTTTGTACCGCTATATTGGAGGCGTAAATGCCAATTTATTGCCTATTCCAATGATGAACATTATCAATGGCGGTTCACATGCCGATAACAGCATCGATTTTCAGGAATTTATGATTATGCCTGTTGGTGCTACTAGCTTTACAGATGCTATCAGAATGGGAACAGAAGTGTTTCACCATTTGAAAAAGGTATTAAAAGATAAAAATTATTCGACCAATGTTGGTGACGAAGGAGGATTTGCACCCAATTTAAAATCCAATGAAGAAGCCATTGAGTGTGTGTTAAAAGCCATTGAAAAGGCAGGTTACAAACCGGGGAAAGACATGTTTATTGCTATGGACGCTGCTGCTTCTGAGTTCTATCTGCCTAAAGAAAATGTTTACCATTTCAAAAAATCGAGCGGTGATAAATTAACTCCGGCTCAAATGGTTGACTTTTGGGCAGACTGGGCAAAAAAATATCCTATTTTATCCATTGAAGATGGCTTAGCTGAAGACGATTGGAAAGGTTGGAAATTGTTAAGTGATAAAATCGGAAACAAAATTCAATTAGTGGGTGACGATCTGTTTGTAACCAATGTAAAGCGCTTACAGAAAGGGATTGACGAAAAAATTGCCAATTCTATTCTTGTAAAGGTGAACCAAATTGGTTCCTTATCCGAGACTATTGATGCTGTACAGTTGGCTCAAAATAACTCTTATACTTCAGTAATGAGTCACCGTTCGGGCGAAACAGAAGATACTACTATTGCTGATCTTGCGGTTGCTTTAAACTGCGGTCAGATCAAAACCGGTTCTGCTTCCCGTACAGACCGAATTGCAAAATACAACCAACTGTTGCGTATTGAAGAGCAATTGGGCGAGGCTGCACGCTATTTAGGAAGAGATTTCAAATACGTGAAGAATCGATAATCGGAGGGAAATTTACATAACCAACCGTCATCCCGTGCTACAACACGGGATCTCCCGATTGTGTGCACTCCGCTGGAACTGGGTGCACTTCGATAGTGTCTGCTTCAACGCAGAATGCTCAGTGTGACGGCAATAATTGAAAGCACGGAATGACGACCTGAGAAGGATGTATCCCTTAAAAAGCACCGATCAAAAAATCCTCGAAAAACAATTTTTCATATAAATTTTATGCAGGATTGTTTTTAATCTCATAAAATCCTTTTATCTTTCGGGAATACATACTCTATGAATCAAAAAATGAAGAAAACTTGTCAATATATTGCAATCATTACATTGCTTTTTTTATTTAGTAATAAAATTCATGCGCAATCTGATTCTGCTGGAGTAAACAAAAGTTTGCTAACGGAGAAATGGTGGTCGGGTGATAAAAAGAAAAATAAAAACAAAAATCTATTGTCACAACTTTTTGCTACAGATGGAACCTATCTAGTTTCTAAAGGACCAAAAGGAAAATGGGTTATTGTAGGAAACGAATTAAAGATCTCACAAGGAATGATGAAGTATACTTTATAAAGTAATAAAAATAACCGAAACAGAATTTGAATTTGAGACAATGGATCAAGTTATGTATTTTGTTAAAGATAATACTATTAAGAAAAAATAGTAAACACAAACTAATTGAGATTAGTTTTGGTAATTAAATAATAGATTAAAGTTATGGATGCATTAAAAGAAAAATTTGCCGAAAAAGCAGGCCCTGTGGCAGCTGAAGTAAAACAACTCATCAAAGAAAAAGGTGATGTTAAATTAGGAGAATATACTGTTGCACAAGTATACCAAGGAATGAAAGGCATAATTGGTTTGGTAACAGAAACCTCTAAACTAGATCCTGAAGAAGGTATTCGCTTTCGTGGATATACAATTCCAGAATTGCGTGAAAAACTTCCAAAAGCTCCAGGTGGAACAGAACCATTACCTGAAGGAATTTTCTATCTAATGTTGTTAGGTGAATTACCAACACAAGAAGATGTTTTGAACATGGGGAATATGTGGGCACGTAGAGCAATTGTTCCAAAACACGTTTTTGACGTATTGGATAAAATGCCGGCTTCCACACATCCAATGACTCAGTTTGTAATGGCTATCATGGCAATGCAAACCGAATCGGTTTTTGCTGCTGCTTATAAAAAAGGAATAAGTAAAAAAGATTATTGGGATTATACCTACGAAGATTCAATGAATTTAATTGCCCGCTTACCTCGTATTGCTGCATATATTTATAGAAGAAAATATAAAAACGGAGAACACATTGAACCGGATCCAAAATTAGATTGGGCTGCAAACCTTGCACACATGCTAGGTTACGAATCATTTGA
>JAYVZC010000316.1:0-3414 GCA_043783695.1 Bacteroidota bacterium | reverse complement strand
ATTTTTTTATTCTGCGTAAGTAATAGAACAAACCAATAATCAAAACTGCAACTGCCAGACCCAAAGACCACGCTATATTCATATCATTTTATTTATAAGCAAATGTATTATTTAATATTCAGGCAATTATTGCACAACTATTAGAATAAGTTGTATGATTCACACCTAAAAAAAATTATCCAACAAATATTGCTGATTAACATAGCTTGGAGTTTTTTAATAGTTTAGTGTGCAATTAAGTTGTTTAGTCTGCTTATGTGTTGCTCGCAGGTTCGTTATAGGCAGGTAAATCGTAATTTGCCGGCCCGTTAATTACTTTTCCTTCGTAAGTAAAACGACTACCATGGCAAGGGCAATCCCAACTTTTTGCATCATTGTTCCAAAGAACCATGCATTTCAGATGGGTACATTCGGCAGATACTAAGTGAAGTTTTCCGAAATCATCCCGGTAAGCTCCGCATTTATTTCCATCTAGTTTAACTATTCCTGCTTCTCCATTTTTAATGGATGATAATTCCACACTTCCGGTATAAAACCATTTTTTGAGCACGTTCATTAAGTCATCTTTTACTAATTTAACAACTGAACCACTTTCTTTAAAAGTAAAACGTAAGGGGCTATATAGTTGCTCCCACTTATTTTCTATTTCATTTATTAAGTCGCTTATTAATAAACCTGCGAAAGAACAATGCGTCATTCCGTTACCAGAGTCACCTGTTATGATATAAACATTGTCGTGGTCGAATGGATTGCGACCAATAAAAGCAATTCCATCCATGGGCTCTAACACTTGTCCAGACCATTGATATAAAATTTTTTCTATTGGAAAATATTTCCGTGTCCAATTTTCAACAAGGGTGTATCGTTCTTTTTCTGTTACGTTATTCATGCTTGTATCAGCTATAGGGTGGTCTTCTCCTCCACTTATAAGTATATCGTATTGCTCATTGTATGGATGTACTCGCACATAATGATAAGGTGGAAATTTGGAATTTATTTCAAAATCTCCTGTATCCCACCAAAGTGCTTTTGGAAGCAAGCCTTTTTTTATCAATGCACCAATTACATAGGTTCTATATGCGTATTGTTTCGAAAACATTGTATAAAGATTATTTACAGGGCTGTTGGTAGCAACAACAATATGTTTTGCTTTTATTGTAAACCCTTCTGCGGTTGTAATTCCCTTATAATCTATTTTTTCAGCATGCGTTCCTGTATAGATCTTCCCACCTTTTTGTTCAATAGCTTTGCACAATCCACTCAGGTACTTTAAAGGATGAAATTGTGCTTGATTCATAAAGCAAAGAGCCTGTCCGCTTTCCGGTAGACCTGGTATTTCATCTACAACTTTTACTTCTACTCCCGACCTTAATGCGGCTTTTAACTCTAGTTCGAGAGATTCTTTTTTATCTGAAGGATGTAGAAATAGATAGCCATTCACTCGTTCAAAACCGCAATCAATGTTTTCCTTTTTAACAGTTTGTTCTACAAAGTCAATTGCCAATTGATGGCTTTCTACTATCAATTTTGTTTTTTTCTCACCAAAAATATTTTCCAAATTGTAATACCTGTCATCTAAAGCAGTTACAAAATGTGCTGTGGTTCTTCCTGTTTCACCACTTCCAATAAAACCATCTTCAACCAAAACAACTTTTTTCCCCGACTGAGAAAGGCAATATGCTACACTAAGTCCAGCAATTCCTCCTCCTACAATTACAACATCGGCTTCTAAATTTTCTTTTAAAGGATTTTGTATAGTTGGACTTGTAGTATCATTCCAATAGCTGATATTTTCTCCAGTTGAAGTTTCGCTGTTTTTAGAATCTTTATTTATTTTCATTTAATGTGCTATGTATTTGAATTTTATGAGTGAAGGCATCAATGAATTTATCATAATAAATTGTTTCATGATAGCTTGCAGAAACATTAGAGTTGCTAATCTCATTTATATTTTCAGCGAAAGAAGCTTTTTCTTGAACCAGAATGGTTGGAGTTGTGAGGTTTTCCATTTTGTATTATTTTTAGATGCAAATTCATTTTTACGATATAACAAAGATGAATCGATTTTTGAATATTTGGATTACATAAATATTGAAATAACTTACATTATTCACACATGAGCCAGAATCAAAAAAGAAGGTATAATACCGAATCGGTTTCTATAGTAGTGCAATAATTGCTTTGCAATTATTGCACTACAACAGTTACTCTCTCGGCATTTACAATACTATTCTCATCCCACAGATGTGGTAGGACTATTTTGAGCCAATTATTGGTATAAGAGATTTTTGCAATCGTTTTATAAAAAAACAGATACTAATTTTTTATAATTTATTTAGAATCTCATTCTATTAAGCCATTCCCACCATTTGGTTGATTTTCGTAACTTAATAATTATTAGCAGTATGAATATGCTTATTATAGCAGCAAAAAAGCACCAGAGAGAAATAAAATACTTTATTGTTATTAATCGAGTTAACAAGCAGGATAGTAAAATTGCCATTCCAAGGAGTTGCATTCTTTTGGCGCTTGAAATGAAAGTAGAAACAACTGTTGGGATAAAATAAAATAGCCCGGTTATCCAGTATACTAATTTCGAGTGAGGGAATTCGAGTGTATATTCAACATGATGATTACTTATTTCTGCATGTACATTGTAAAAAAAGAAACAAAATGTTAAATAAATCGATAATGTTATTCCTATTCCTAATATTATAGATAGTATTCTTTTGCGCTTCGCTTCTTTTTCAAGAATCAAAATTGAAAGTGGAGCCCAAATGGGCCAAACAATATGTGAAATTATTAAGAAAAGATACGTGCTAATGGTTTCTAAAAAGGCAAAGTCTTTATTGGTTAAAGACAACCACAAAAACCCTTCAGCAAATTGTTGAAATGCGAATAAAAAGGGAATGCATGCAAATGCCAGTTGAGATCGTAATTGTGTTTTTTTTACAGCTACAAAACCTACGACACCTAAAACTATACTAGCACTAAAACTCGCTTCTGCAGAAAAGCACATATCATTATTTTAAAAATTATTATAGGATTTTAAATCTGTTACTCTTCTTACTTTTTTTTGCGTAAGTAATAGAACAAACCAATAATCAAAACAGCAACACCCAAAACAATAAACCACGCTAAATTCATATCATGTTATTTATAAGCAAATGTATTTCTAGTTTTAGGGAGAAGAGTTACATAACTCTTTATTTAAGTTATATAATTCATACACTGAAGGGGTATGAATTGTAAAAACCTGAGTTCGATTGTTACATTCTTGCTAATCAATATGTTCGTTATTTCGAATAACGTTTGTTTCTTTCTTTTGCTTCTCCAAAAGAAAGAAACAAACCTGCCTGCCGGCAGGCAGGGAAAAAGAGACCACGAAAACCAAAGCCATTTTTTCTTTCACAC
>JAYVZC010000315.1:0-8088 GCA_043783695.1 Bacteroidota bacterium | reverse complement strand
CCAAATATCGCACACGATCAAGTCGATGATCTGATCGTTGGTAACGCAATGCCGGAAGCTGAACAAGGCTTGAACATGGCGAGATTAATTTCTCTTCTGGCATTTAATACCGATAAAGTTCCCGGTGTAACAGTTAATCGATACTGCGCATCAGGATTAGAAACCATTGCCATAGCTGCTGCAAAAATAAATGCCGGTATGGCGGATTGTATTATTGCCGGTGGTGCCGAAAGCATGAGTTTAATTCCAATGGGCGGCTGGAGAATTGTTCCGCATGCAGGTGTTGCACTTGCACATCCTGATCATTATTGGGGAATGGGATTGACAGCTGAAGCGGTTGCCAATGAGTATAAAGTGAGCCGTGCCGACCAGGATGCTTTTGCTTTGAACTCTCATTTGAAAGCAATGAAGGCTATTAAAGAAGGAAAATTCAAAGATGAAATTGTTCCAATTAAAGTTTCTGAAACTTACGTTGATGAGAATGAGAAGAAAAAAACAAGAGATTTTATTATTGATACAGATGAAGGTCCGCGTGCAGACACAACTCTTGAAGCTTTAGCGAAATTAAAACCTGTATTTGATGCGAATGGAAGTGTGACCGCAGGAAATTCTTCCCAGACAAGTGACGGAGCTGCATTCGTAATGATTGTCAGCGAAAAATTCTTGAAAGAAAATAATTTAAAACCAATTGCCCGAATGGTAAGTTTTGCTGCTGCTGGTGTTCCACCACGCATTATGGGAATCGGTCCGGTTGCAGCTATTCCAAAAGCATTGAAATTAGCTGGAATGAATTTAGGTCAAATAGATTTAATCGAATTAAACGAAGCATTTGCGTCTCAATCATTAGCTGTTTGCAGAGAATTAAACATCAATCAAGAAATTGTAAATGTGAATGGCGGAGCAATTTCACTCGGACACCCATTAGGTTGTTCCGGAGCGAAATTATCGGTACAATTATTTTCTGAATTAAAAAGAAGAAATAAAAAATACGGAATTGTAAGTATGTGTGTGGGAACCGGGCAAGGTGCTGCTGGTGTTTTCGAAATGCTATAATACCACTAAAGGTACTTAGGACACTAAGGATATTAAAAAAAAAGAAATACTAAAAACAAATTGCTGGAATAAACTAAGAAATAATCTTAGTGATCTTAGTGCCTTAGTGGTAAAAAATTAAACTATAAAACTATGACAACATTAAAAGGAGGAGAATTCCTAATTAAAGAAACAGAAGCAAAAGATGTTTTTATTCCGGAAGAATGGAATGAAGAACAACTAATGATTGCTCAAACTTGCCACGATTTTTTAGCTCAAAATGTTTGGGACAAATTGGATCGCATTGATGCACAAGAAGAAGGATTAATGCCTGACTTACTCAACAAAGCTGGAGAGCTCGGACTTCTTGGAATTTCTGTCCCTGAAGAATATGGTGGATTCGGAAAAGATTTTACAACTTCAATGTTAGCAACAGAAATATTAGGTGCCGGACATTCATTTGCTGTTGCTATTTCTGCTCATACAGGAATTGGAACACTTCCAATTTTATATTATGGAACGAAAGAACAAAAAGCAAAGTATATTCCTAAGTTGGCAAGTGGTGAATGGAAGTCTTGCTATTGCTTGACAGAACCAAGTGCGGGATCAGATGCAAATTCAGGAAAAACAAATGCGAAACTTTCTCCTGATGGAAAGCATTATATTTTGAACGGACAAAAAATGTGGATCACAAATGGCGGCTTTGCAGATATATTTACGGTCTTTGCAAAAATTGATGCAGATGAAAATTTATCTGCTTTCATAGTTGAAAAAACTTTTGGAGGAATTTCTTTAAATCCAGAAGAACATAAAATGGGAATAAAAGGAAGTTCAACCCGACAAGTATTTTTTAATGATTGTAAAGTTCCTGTAGAAAATTTATTATCAGACAGACAGAATGGATTTAAAATAGCTGTAAACATTTTAAATCTTGGTCGCGTTAAGCTTGCCGGAGCTGCAATTGGAGGAAGTAAAGAAACGAATACTAAATCCATTCAATATGCAAACGAACGTCAACAATTCGGAAGATCTATTTCAAAATATGGAGCCATTCGTCATAAATTAGCTGAACAAGCCATTCGAATTTACGCAAGTGAATCGGCAATTTATAGAGCAAGTCAGAATATTGAAGATGCAACAAAGTCATTGATAGCAGGTGGAATGGATGAAGCGAAAGCAAAATTAAAAGGAGTTGAGCAATTTGCAGTTGAGGCAGCCATTTTAAAAGTACATGGCTCAGAAGTCTTGGATTATGTAGTGGATGAAGGCGTTCAAATATACGGAGGAATGGGATACAGTGCCGAAGCACCTATGGACAGAGCTTATCGCGATGCCCGCATCAATCGTATTTTTGAAGGAACAAATGAGATCAACAGAATGTTAACAGTTGATATGATGTTGAAACGTGCGATGAAAGGTGAATTGGATTTGATGGGACCGGCACAAGCAGTTGCTGCTGAGTTAATGGGGATTCCTGATTTTTCAACTTCAGAAACAACCACATTCTCCAGCGAGAAAAAATATGTAACTGGATTTAAAAAATCGGTATTGATGGTTGCAGGTGCTGCAGTACAAAAATTAATGATGCAATTAGGAAAAGAACAAGAAATCTTAATGAACTTAGCGGATATGATTATTGAGACTTACATTTCAGAGTCTTTGCAATTAAGAGTTGAAAAGCTAGTAGCCCTAAAAGGTGAAGTGGCTTGTAAAGAGCAATTGGACATAATGAGAGTTTACATAAACGATGCAGCCGATAAAATCCACAAATCAGGAAAAGAAGCAATCAATAGTTTTGCGACTGGTGACGAACAAAAAGCAATGTTAATGGGCTTGAAACGTTATACAAAAACGGAAGCTTTAAATACAACTGAAGCAAGAAGAAATATTTCTGCAAAGTTAATTGCTGAGAATAAATATTGTTTTTAGGATTTTACCGCCCTTCGACATCGCTCAGGATAAACTCCAACGCTAAGAAGGCGCAGAGGTTTTGTTTAGCATAAAAGACCTATAGGAGACTATAGGTTTTTTGTTTTTAATGGTTTAATTTTGTTACAATGGAACTTCACACGGCATATTACTCCTCTCCAATCGGAACTCTTGAAATAAAAGGGAACGAAGATGGTTTGTTTAGTTTGTTATTCCTAGATGAAAATATTGAACCTACAATTAAAGTTCATGAATCTATCAAAGAAATAGTTTACCAATTGGATGAATATTTTACGGGAATCCGTAAAGAGTTCGGACTAAAATTAAATCCTGAAGGGACAGAATTTCAGAAAAAAGTATGGAAAGAATTAATAGAAATTCCATTTGGCAAAACCTGTTCTTATTTGGATGTTTCTATAAAGTTAGGAGATGAAAATGCAACAAGAGCTGTGGGAAATGCAAATGGCAAAAACCCAATAGTCATAATTGTACCCTGCCATCGTGTAATTGGGAATAGCGGAAAACTGACGGGTTACGCAGGTGGTTTGTGGCGGAAAGAATGGCTTCTCAAGCACGAAAGTGGCGTTATTTTTGGCAAACAAACAGAACTTTTTTAAATTTCATATTCCAATTATTTATTACTTAATTTGTAGTACAAATAAAAATTTAGATTGTGGGTAAAAAAGAGTTTTTTTCAGAATTTTTAAAGCAAGGCAAGAATATTGGAGCCGTGGCACCGAGTTCCAAGTTTTTGGTCAAAAAAATGGTTGAACCAATTAATTTTACCGATGTGAAATGTATTGTTGAATTTGGCCCTGGCACAGGAATTATTACTCTAGAGCTTTTGAGGTTAATGCCAAGCGATTCAATATTGCTGGCTTTTGAAATCAATAAAGAATTTTGTGAGACACTCAATCAAATAAAAGATCCCAGATTAAAGATTATAAGCGATTCGGCTGAAAAAGTAGAAGAATATCTTGCCAAATACAAAATTGAAAAGGTAGATTATATAGTATCTTCCTTACCCTTCGCAATGATTCCCAACAAAATAGTAGATGCCATTTTAGACATTTCTACAAAAGTATTGAACAAAAAAGGAGCATTCATACAATATCAATATTCCTTGAATGCCTATAAACGGTTGAAAAACATATTTAAAAATGTGGATTTGAATTTTACCCCAATGAACATTCCTCCAGCATTTGTTTTTACTTGCACTAATTAAAAGTCTTCGACTGAGTTTATGGTGAGCGGAGTCGAAGTGCTTATGAAGCAATATTATATTTACCAACTAAGGAGCATTAATAGTTTCTAACTCATCAAAAGATTCAATCAGCAATTTTTTTTTCTTTTTCCCAACTGAATAATAAATAATCGCACCTTGTGTAAATTCAGCAACGGGAACCATTAAATTCATTGGAGGAGTTCCCTGTCTTCCGCTTCCACGATTTTTTATGGATGAAAATGTAATTTGAAAGATTCCTTTGTCTTTGATGTTGGAAGCATCAACCTGTTTATAATTTGGTGAAAGAACAGTTGGGTCATCAACTTTCACAATATTGAACTTCCCCGATTTCTGTGTATACACATTCACAACCGAATCAACCGACCATTTGCATTTTTTTGATTTACTTATTTCAATCATGTAATTGGTAGTTGAAGTAGGAGATGCCCCAGCATTTATAATTTGCTTGGTAGCTTTTACTAATTTAAGATCTTGCGCCAAGGAGAAAGAAGAAATCAGAAAAAATAAAATAACAATCCGTTTCATTTTAATTTGAATTTATGAATTAAGTAAATTTAACTATTTTTATGCTATGTACATACCTCCTTATTATAAAGAAAACGATGAGCAGAAACTTATTGAGTTTATGCAAACGTATAATTTCGCAATACTTATCAGCACTAACGATTCCAATATGTGTGCCACGCATTTACCTTTTGTGATTGAAAAAAGGGGAGAAAAAATAATCTTAGTTTGCCACATGGCAAAGGCTAATCCCCAATGGCAGCTATTTACTCTAAATGAAGTATTAGTCATTTTTCAAGGTCCGCATGCTTATATTTCACCTACTCATTATGAAAAAGAACAAAATGTTCCAACCTGGAACTACATTGCCGTTCACGCAACAGGAAAAACAAAATTAATTTCGAAACCATCAGAGGTGATCGCTTTAATGGAGAAAACCATTAACCATTTTGAAAAACAATTTTATAAACAATGGAAAAATTTATCTACTGAGTATGTAAATGGAATGCTAAAAGCCATTGTAGCATTTGAAATTGAAGTTACAAAACTGGAAGGAAAATTTAAATTGAGTCAGAATAAAACAAAAAATGAACAACAAAACATTGTTGAGTCATTGGAAAAAAGTGATGATACGATACAAAATGAGATTTCTAAAGAGATGAAAAAGAAACTGTAATTTTTATGAAAAATAAAAAAATATTCACAAAAACAATCTGGACGCTCTCTTTTGTGAGTTTATTCAATGACATTGGGAGCGAAATGCTAATTCCTGTGATGCCTATCTATTTAAAAAGCATAGGCTTTACGGCTTTGTGGATTGGAGTTTTAGAAGGTATATCAGAAGCCATAGTAGGTATTTCAAAAGGTTATTTTGGGAAGTTATCAGATGAGAAAGGACAGCGATTACCTTTTATTCAAGTAGGATATCTCTTGAGCAACATTTTAAAACCTGTAACAGCTATTTTTATAAACCCTATATGGGTATTGTTTGTCAAAACCGGAGACAAACTCGGAAAAGGCATACGAACAGCAGCGCGGGATGCAATGTTGTCGGACGAATGTTCAAAGGAGAACAAAGGAAAAGTATTTGGGTTACATCGTTCTATGGATACTGTTGGCGCAGCAATAGGACCAACTTTAGCGCTCTTATTTTTATACTTTTATCCGGAAAACTATAAGTCACTTTTCTTATTCGCATTTATTCCAGGAATGATTGCTATAGGTTTTACATTATTAATTAAAGAAAAAAAGAAAGAGCAAGCAGTAGTTGATTTGAATAATCCATCAAAAAAAGGATTTTTTAGTTATTTTTCTTACTGGAAAAAAGCATCTACTGATTTTAAAAAATTAGTCGTAGGATTATTACTTTTTACATTATTCAATAGTTCAGATGTATTTTTATTACTAATGGCGAAGCAGATTGGTATTAGCGATTTGCATATAATAGGTGTTTACATTTTTTACAATTTAGTATATGCAGTGTTTGCTTATCCAATAGGATCAGTTGCTGACCGAATAGGAATGAAGCCAACATTTATTGTTGGTCTGATTTTGTTTGCAATTGTATATATAGGAATTGCATTTATAAAAACAGAGATTATGTTATATGTTTTGTTTTTTATTTACGGAATTTATGCAGCAGCAACGGATGGCATTTCAAAAGCTTGGATTGCTAAAATTACTCCAAGTTCAGAAACAGCTACAAGTCTTGGATTTCATGCCAGTTGCAACAGCCTAATTACGATGTTGGCAAGTAGTTTGGCAGGTTTACTTTGGGTTGCAGTTGACCCGCAAGCTACTTTTATTGTTTCAGGCGTTGGAGTTATTATAGTAGTTTTTTATTTTCTTTTTCAGAAAAATAAAGAATAATCTATTAAACAAAATTAAATCACTTTCAAAACCTTTTCAACTTTCTCCAACATCTCATCTGTAAAATCCAAATGCGTTACAAAACGAATGGCTTGTTTACCAAAGCCAACAGCTTTAATATTGTTTTCGGCAAGCTTTTTTACAAACACTTCCGGATTTAATTTTTCATTCAAATTAAAAATAATAATGTTTGTATCCACCGGCAATACGTTATCTATATAACTTAGCCCACTCATAGTTTTTGCTAATTGTTTTGCTCTTTGATGATCCTCTTTTAATCGAGTAATATTATTATCCAAAGCATAAATCCCGGCAGCAGCCAAATAACCTGCTTGTCGCATTCCTCCTCCAAAAACTTTTCTTACTCTTCTGGCCTTTCGGATAAATTCTTTTTCTCCAAGTAATAATGACCCAACCGGAGCGCCTAAACCTTTCGACAAACAAATAGAAATAGAATCGAAACAAGCTCCGACTTGTGAAGTTGAATATCCTGTTTCTACAATTGCATTAAAAATTCGTGCGCCATCTAAATGATAATTCAATTTATTTTTTTTACATACCTCTCCTAATTCCTGCATTTGTTGTAAAGAATAAAAACTTCCTCCTGCTCTGTTAGCTGTATTTTCGATACATACCAAACTCGTTTTTGTCAACCAATCAAAAGTTGGATTAATACTTTCCTGAACTTGCGAAGAAGATATTCTTCCTCGTTCGCCTTGAATTAGTTTTGCCTGAACACCTGAATTAAATGCAATTCCGCCACCTTCATAATTATAAATATGAGCAGTAGTATCGCACAACACTTCATCTCCGGGGTTTGTATGAACTTTAATAGCAATTTGATTGGTCATTGTTCCGGAAGGACAAAAAACAGCCGCTTCTTTCCCAAATAATTTTGCAGCCTTTTGCTCCAATGCAATTACGGTTGGTTCTTCGGCAAACACATCGTCACCAACTTCCGCATTAAACATGGCTTTCAACATTTGTTTTGTTGGCTTTGTAACGGTATCACTTCTTAAATCTATTATCATACTAATTTGTTTTATAACTCAGTCTCCATTCTTCGTCTCCTGAGCGCCATGCCTGCCGGCAGGCAGGTAGTCGAATGGATAGATGGAGAAAGGAGACTGAGTCGTTACTTTTTTCTTGCAATCATCAATCCATCGCGCACAGGCAAAAGAACGTGCTCAACACGTGAATCGTTGTGGATTTTTTTATTGTAACCATGAATTGCTTTTGTATCGGGATCCATCTGTAATTCATCATCCAATATTTTTCCACTCCACAGAACATTATCAGCAATAATATATCCTCCGCTTCTTACTTTATCAAACACTAAATCATAATAAGCTGCATAATTTTTTTTGTCGGCATCAATAAAAACCAAATCAAATGTTTCGTTAATCGTTGGGATAATTGTTAAAGCATTTCCTAAGTAATACTCTATTTTACCAGTTAATCCAGCTTCTGCAAAATAAGAGCGAACCATTTTTTCCAATTCTTCATTG
>JAYVZC010000314.1:0-3421 GCA_043783695.1 Bacteroidota bacterium | reverse complement strand
CCTTCGCTTCTCAACTCCACTCGAAGTGACAAAGCTCAGGGTGACAACTCGAATTGCAAACTTTATTGAAGTCAGATTTTAAATACTAAAAACAAACTACTCCAAAAATGAAAACAATAAAAAAAATAACATTCATTTGTTTGACTTTGTTCATTGCTATTTCGTACAGCTCTTGTAGAAAAAATGATCGAGATACGGATAAAGAAACAAATTCCGCTAGAGATAATTCCCTTGCTGAAAATGCATTTGCCGGTGTATTTAAATCCATTGGAGAGTTTACCGATTCTACTTCTCTTTTGAGAGTTGCCAGTTGCGCTACATTTACCGTTGATTCAGTTGGAACAACATCTTGGCCAAAAACATTGACAATCAATTTTGGAGCTACAAATTGTTTGGGTGCTGACGGAAATTTAAGAAGAGGAAAAATTATAGCTTCGTTTACTGGTCGTTACCGCGATTCATTAACTGTAATTACTATTTCATTAGTTGGATATTATCACAACAATAATTTAGTACAAGTAGGAACACATACCATTACAAACAATGGTCGCAATACAGCTGGCAATTTAAGTTATACTATTTATGTTCAAAATGCGAGTATCGTCACTAGTAATGGAACTATTTCTTGGAGCTCAAACCGTACTCGCGAATGGATTGCAGGAGAAAGTACTATAAGCAATCCAATGGACGATGTTTATTCCATTCTAGGATCTGCAAATGGTACCGGAGTAAATGGCAATGGATTTAATGTTACTATTTACAATCCTTTAATTGTTGCAATGAATTGTCAATACATTCAACAAGGAGCATTAGCCGTTTCACCTTTTCATTTATCAACCCGTTATGTCGATTTCGGCAGTGGCACTTGCGACAATACAGCAACTATTACTATCAATGGCGTTGTATATAATGTAACAATGTAAATAATAAATTTTCATAAAAGCGTTACATTGATTTATGTGACGTTGTTTTACGCTGTTATTTTCAATAAATTTGCCAAATGATACACACAGAAAAACATTTACGCGATTCGGCATTCATTACAGATATTGTTATTGGCATGTCAGATGGGTTAACGGTTCCTTTTGCACTTGCAGCAGGAATAAGCAGTGCTGTAAGCGATAACCACATTGTTATTGCCGCAGGAATTGCAGAAATAATTGCAGGTTCCATTGCAATGGGATTAGGTGGATATTTAGCAGGGAAAACAGAAGTAGAACATTACCATTCAGAATACAAACGAGAATGGGAAGAGGTAGAATTCCTTCCTGAAAAAGAAAAAGAAGAAGTGAAAGAGATTTTTGAAGGTTATGGTTTTAGTGAAACATCTCAAACTATGTTGGTAGAAGAATTAGCAAAAGATAAAAAAAAATGGGTCGACTTTATGATGAAGTTTGAATTAGGATTAGAAGAACCAAATAAAAACCGTGCAACTAAAAGTGCTCTAACAATAGGTATATCTTATATTGTTGGAGGAACAATTCCATTACTTCCATATTTTTTCACTGAAACTCCTATTTCAGGATTAAAAATATCTGCACTAATTACATTGATTTGTTTATTTGTTTTCGGATTTTTTAAGAGCAAAGCAACCGGACAACCATTATTATCGGGAGCATTAAAAGTAATGCTGATTGGTGCTGCTGCTGCTGCTGCTGCCTTTGGTGTGGCGAAATTATTTGTAGCATAAAAATAAAGCAGACTCCATGATAAAAAAAATTCCAACGAAATGCCGAGGAAGATTATTAATTTTTTACGCAACTTTCAACTTATTCAAAGTTGATTTTTTCAATTTATCTTTTGCATAACGTAAAGTCACATTCACCTCTTTAATGCTTGCATCAGAAGGCGTATCAAACATCATATCCATCATAATTGCTTCACAAATAGAACGCAATCCACGAGCTCCTAATTTAAATTCCATTGCTTTTTCAACTATAAAATCGAGAACACCTTTTTCAAATTTTATTTTCACACCATCCATATCAAAAAGATGAGTGTATTGTTTAATCAAAGCATTTTTAGGTTCGCTTAAAATGCGCAATAATGTTTCTGCATCCAAAGGATTCAAGAATGTTAAAACAGGTAATCGTCCTATTAATTCAGGGATCAAACCAAAACTTTTTAAATCCTGAGGAGAAACATATTGCAACAAATTATCTTTATCTACATTTTCAATCTCTTTGTTTACAGCATATCCAATGGCTTGTGTACTCAATCGGTTTCCAATGTTGCGTGTAATTCCGTCAAATGCACCTCCACAAATGAATAATATATTTTTTGTGTTCACTTGAATCATTTTTTGTTCCGGATGTTTTCTTCCACCTTGTGGTGGAACACCAACAATTGAACCCTCCAGCAATTTTAATAAGCCCTGTTGAACACCTTCTCCGGAAACATCACGTGTGATAGAAGGATTATCACTCTTACGTGCAATTTTATCAATCTCATCAATAAATACAATTCCTCTTTCGGCAGCAGCCACATCAAAATCGGCAGCTTGTAATAAACGTGATAAAATACTTTCCACGTCTTCGCCAACATATCCGGCTTCTGTTAAAACGGTAGCATCTGCAATACAAAAAGGAACATTCAATACTTTGGCAATGGTACGAGCAAGAAGCGTTTTACCGGTTCCCGTTTCTCCTACCATGATCACATTTGATTTGTCAACTTCTATTTCGTCTTTGGTGGTAGTTTTATTTTGGCTTAATATCAAACGTTTGTAATGATTGTAAACAGCTACAGAAAGCACTTTTTTTGCATCGTCTTGTCCTATCACATATTCATCTAAATGCTTTTTAATATCAATTGGTTTTAATAATTGTACAGCATTGAAAGTGGAAGAAGTTTTTGAACCAATTTCATCCTTCACAATTGTTTGTGCTTGTGTAACACAGTGATTACAGATATGTCCGGTTATCCCGGCTATCAATACATCAGTATCCTTTTTTGTGCGACCACAAAACGAACATTTTATTTCTTTTTCTTCCTTAGCCATTACCAAAATAGAGAATTGGTGAGTTAGTGAGTTGGAGAATTAGCTTTACTTAGCATAAAAAAGATTTGTCAAAATATTAAATTTTACTAATTCTCTATTTCAACAAATCTCTAATTCTCTGTTTTATTATTTCGTTTTTATTAAAACTTCATCTACCATACCGTATGCTTTAGCTTCTTCAGCAGTCATCCAGTAGTCGCGATCACTATCAGCCCAAACTTTTTCATAAGTTTGTCCGCTATGTGTAGCGATGATATCGTACAATTCTTTTTTTAATTTTTGAATTTCACGAGCAGTAATTTCAATGTCTGATGCTTGTCCTTCGGCACCACCTAATGGCTGGTGAATCATAACACGGGCATGTTTCAAAGCAGCGCGTTTTCCTTTTTGTCCTGCACACATTAATACTGCACCCATTGA
>JAYVZC010000313.1:0-3425 GCA_043783695.1 Bacteroidota bacterium | reverse complement strand
AATTTTCTTGTCGGACTTAATGCCTTCCAAATAATCACTTGCTTTTTTATGAGCTGTAACACTTAGCATTGCTAATTCCTTATGCTGTTTATCATACTTATCAAATTCAGGAAAATAGATGTCAAGAATTTTTTTGTGAACATGCCTTGCTCCAAATAATCCCCTTGCCTGAAAATCTTTCATCATGAGGTTTGGAGTAGTAGAATTTAAAATTGCCGTCAGATAATTCGCCTCTCGTAAATCATTCGTATAAAAAACATAAGTTACACTTTCTACTATAAATTCTAAATCCATAAATCCCCTGCTTTCATCAATACATTTTCTGTCTATCACAACTGCATTTGCATCTTTAGCAGATGAATTATAAAGAACAAGATATTTAGTGTTTAAATTTTGACTAGTTAACCCTCGTTGAAAATTAATTCTGTCATTGCTTGACATGTTTTTTGATTTTGCGGTTTTAGATTCATTCCAAATATTTTCTTTATCTTCAAACCATCTTGAAGCAAATCTGTATCCATCATTCATTAATTCTTTATGTGAATGAAGTTTTATTTCTTTCCCTTTTTCATTACTTAATTCAATCGTTATTGGCAACACCACTAAGTCGGGTTTGTAAAGCGCAAAAGGAAAAATACTTTTTGCAAGCGCAGTTCTGAAAACAAAATTACTTTCAATTCTTCCTGTGAAGTCAAGCCCTTTCCAAGGCGCTTTGGCATCTCCGTTAAGTGCATCGGTTGTTTTAATATTTATGATTCTATCTTTAAAATCCGGTGGAGTTTCCTGATTGAGTGCAACAAAATAAAAAGCACGGGGAACAATAGTAGCACCTTGCTTAAAAAGTTTTCGGTAAGGATTTACTCCTTGAAGTGCCTTATCCTTTCGCATAGAGAATGCTGTGGATTTACCTTGTTTTATGTAATACCATTTGTGCAAATCTTCTGTAAGTTTTGGTGTTGCTGTTTTCAGATTGCAATTGTGTGCTGGTAAATTTCCTGAAAAGGAAATTCCCGCAAGTCCTGCTGCCGGCAATTGTTTTTTTTCTGCTGCTTTTTTGGCAAATAAAACACCGCTTGGAATTCTGAATAGAGGAGATACATCATTCAAATCCCAAATTTGAGTTAAGCGAAAACCTTTTGCTTTTCCGCTTCGTGTGTTGTCGTGGTGGTCGGCACTGAAAAAACTTCTCGGCAAAACAAAAGCAATTTCTCCTGCTTCTTTTAAAAAGTAACTACTGCAATAACTCATAAAGATGGCTGCAATTTCAAGATGTGGGAAGTTCTTTACTGAAACTGGTTTTACACTATACTTTTCAGCAAGTGAGTTTAAGAGATTCTGATACTCCTCATTTTTAATTGAACTGTAAGTAAACCAAGGTGGATTACCAATTACATAGTCAAAATTCTTGTTTAAGAAATAAGGTTTGTAAAGATTCTGCACAATGAATTTCCAAATACTGTCTCTGCCTTTTTCCTTGACAAGTTTTAGTGTTTCATATATCTGATAGAAACTGTCAATGACTTGCGGAATAAGTCCACCGTTTTTATATCGTCTCCGTAAATTATTTTCAAAAGTTTGTTTCGTTTCCTTTTTCTTATTCATGGACTGCTCGGCTAAGTCCTCGCAAACTTCAAGGGCTTCATCAAACAAATGAACATCTTCAAACACTTGTGTATTGAGCCAAAGTTTTTCCTTATCTATGTGCATGATGAACTCACCACCAAAAAGATTTTTCACTCCTTCGGGTGCAAGTAAAGTGTTTGCCAAAATGATATTGAAGTGAACAGGTTTTTTTGCTTTGGTAATTTCTTTTCCGAAAGCAAGAAGCATTGTTGTTTTTGCAATCTGCACACTCAACGGATGAATGTCAATTCCGTAAATGTTGGTGCTTAATTCCTCAACAGAAATTTGCGGATTCAATTCTTTGATGCGATGAATGGCAGCACGAAGAAATGAGCCACTACCGCAGGCGGGATCTAATATTTTGTTGGCTGCTTTGAATTGAAATTCATTTACGATTCTCTCGCATAACCAGTCGGGTGTGTAATACTCGCCAAGTGCATGTCGTGTGTCAAGGTCAATCAACTCCTGATAAACGCCTTTCAAAATATCCTCGTCAACATTATTGAAATCGTAAGAAGAAATTTCCTGTGCGATTAAGCGGAAAACTTTTTTCAGTCCGCGAAAGTTTCTGTCAATGCCTATCCAATGATAAAAGTCGTTGTCAACAAAATTCTGAATGTTGTATTTATTGAAGATGCTACCATTGATAATTCCTTTGAGTTCATCTTCTTCAATGTAGTCGTCATTGCTTACTACTGCATACGCTAACATTTTTGAAAACACTGAAAGATATGTGTGAATGAGAAAATTATTTTCGCTTGCATCAAAAGAGCCGTAGGCGATTGAGAGAAACTTTTTCCATTGTTCAAATGACACTTGCACTTCACCAAATTTTTTTACTTCGTTGAAATGTTTAGTCAACTCACGGAATGATTCAATGAACACATTACTTTGATAACCGAATGATTCTTCAATGCGTTTTAATGTTGCTCGTTGTTTTTGTTCTCTGAAAAGAAAACGGTCAATCCAGAAATAAAAATTTTCTGGGTTATGTTCGTTGAGAACAAATGAGGCGGATGGAATTTCATTCAACTTCAATTCATCTTCCTTCAAACTTTCCAAACGGTCAAGTTGCGAAACATCAGGCGAAAAAACTTTCCATGTAATGAAATCGGAAACAATTAAAGTGAAGTTGTATCCTTCGCCTGAATTGAACTGTCCCAGTAAGTAACCTGCCAATTGTTCTTTGGCGTGTTTCAAACTTACTCGCAAATCGTTTTCAAATTCAATTATGATTTTATTGTAAAGAGTGTCGGCACTTCCTTTATGGAGTTTATCTTTTCGTGGAATGTTGAGGACTGTTCTTTCCGCACCAGCACTTATGGCATCAATTATTTTTTCAATTTCCTTTTCTCCCGAATACAAACGGTTGAGTAAATCCTTGAACGCTTCCTTCTTGGTTAATTCCTTGTTCGCGGCTTTAACCTTTTGAAAGTAGGATTTGATTAGTTCCGTTCGTTGTTTGCTCATTGATATTTGCGTTCAATTTTGACACGAAAGTAAGATTAAAAATTATTGGATTTTTAAATTGTTCAAGTTTACCACTGCACTTTCTACGAGGGTGGCGAAAACACGCTTTCACTTTTCTGCGTTGTTTTTTCGTGGGTGGAAAAAAAATGAAAGTGCGTTTTGTGTGGTGGAGTGGATGGGCTTTTTTTACAAATTTATTTTTTGAAGCGTAGGCATTAGAAGCAGTGTCGGTTGTTGTCCTTGTATTACAAAACTGTTCGTTCAAAGCACAAAAGTTTCAAGTTTGCAGGATGCCAATAAGGTTGCACATAACGGTAAGTATTTGCGAAGGC
>JAYVZC010000312.1:0-3429 GCA_043783695.1 Bacteroidota bacterium | reverse complement strand
TTCCGTTATTTTCTTATTTTTTTTAGGTTTTACTTTTAATCGTATCACATCATTTTCTATTTTGTAATCATCAGCTAAGTGCATATCCCAAGTTTTGCTTAAAATAAGCGTCCAAGTTTTTTTATCGGGTATTGTAAAAAAACCATATTTTCCTTTTGCTATATTTTTTCCATCAATGATTACATCATCCGAAAACTCTATCCAAGTGGCTTTATGTGCACCTGTTGACCATACTTGTTTATAGGCTACTAAACCATTCCAAATTTGGCGACCACGAACACTTGGTGAGCCATAATCTATATGTATATGATTTTTTTCAACCATTGCCATAGCCGTTTGTCTAGGACTTTTTGCCTTAGCAACATTTTTAGTCGTGTCTGCTTTTGGTTGATGATTTTCGTGCTGAGCATTTACAATTTGCGCAAGTAGTAAAAGGATTATTAAACTATATTTATTCATTTTTTTTACAGTTAAAATGGCGTAGTATTTTATTATCTACGACAAAATTTTAAATTAATTTTTTAATACAATTCCATTGGGTTTTGAACCAACAATAATTGTTTGAGATACAGTATGTGTAGCTACATCAATTACCGAAACATTTCCTGCTCCTTGATTAGTAACATAGGCTTTTGTACCATTAAGGTTAAATGCAATAGCGTGGGCATCTGAACCTGTTGAAATATTGCCTTTTGCTGTCCAAATGCCACCAATTAAAGTATAATAAACTACTTTACCATTGGTAGCATCAGAAACCCATAATTCGCCACTTGCAGTATGATAAGCAACATAGCCTGGTTTAAAGCCTAAATTTATAGTAGCTGTTGCTTTCATACTTGATACAGAAATTTCAGTAATGGTTTTGCTCAATTCATTATCCACATACATTTTATTATTGCTTGCACTCCAAGCACCAACTGGGTCGGCACCAACCGTTAGTGTGGTATGAATCGTCTTTAAATTAGCATCTATTAATGTAACAGTGCCATCTGTTGTATTACAAGCAAATGCCATAGTACCATCGTTTGAAAAAGTTACTTCGGAAAGTCCTTTGCCAACATTTATGGTATTTTGAAGCGACCAATCAGAAGTTTTATATACCAAAACTTTACTTTGCTTAGAATCCATTTGCCCTAGCCAAAGCTCTGTACCTGTGCTGTTAAATATGGCGTTGTGTGGTAATTTTGATAAAGCAATTTCTTTGTCAATCATACCTGTAACTACATCAATAATCTGTACTTTCAAGCCTGAAATTGCTCCTGTATGAATAGCGTGACCCGCACTTAAGTCTGTTGCCGTAATGGCAATAGCTAGCTTAGTTTTTGCTGGATTTAAATAAATATGATGTGGAAATGTTGCACCCTTTAAACTGATTGTTTCAGTTACAGTATTGTCAGAAAGTTTAATAACTGTTAAGTTATTTGACGCACCATTCACAACATATGCAGCAGGGTAATCAATATTTAACATTATGTGTTCCACATCCTGTTTCATACAAGATGAGATTGCGAATGTGAGAATAAATGTAGCACAAGTGGCTACTTTCGAAATCGAATTATTCATTTTTATTTTTTTAGAGTATGAAAAATTATTTGATTGTTTCGACCACTTTACCACAAGTAAGCATTTGACTGCCGTAATATGGATTTTTAACTGCACTTTCCTTGCTTAACCAATTAGCACCTTTTCCGTCATTTGCCATTGGGCAAAATTGGTAATAGGTAGGTGTTTCAGTTTTTGAAACTTTGATTAAAGCATACATATTTTTAGAAAGTGCCATAAAATGGTCTCTTTGGTGAGAAGCGTCTTTTGTATCTGCAATGTGTTCTGTATCAAAAGCCAAATCTTTCATTACTTTCATCCAAACTGTATGTTCTTCTGTTGCCAATTTGTCCATTTTTACCGCATTTATAACTGTAAGAAGTTCTTTTGCTTTTGTTGAGGCCGTATTGCCGTCTGTTTTTACCAAGGCATCTTTCACTGCAAAATAATTGTCAAAAACTACTTTCAGTTGTGGTACATCTTGCTTTGTTACGGTCATTGTAGAATGGTTGTGTGCAGAATGGTCTTCTTTTGTTTCCGTTTTTGGTGCTTCAATTTTTGCCACTGTTTGTGCTTTTCTTTCATAATAGCAACATTCAGGCAGTTTTACATACACATTGTTTGGTGCAAGAAACTTTTCGTTGTCGTAACCACTCAATGCAATACGTTTCAAGATTTCTTCTTGATTGGTCTTTATTGAATCGTAAGTAATGGTGGCCATTTTGGTATCTTTGTTCCAATCAACTTTGGCTACTTTCTTCTTATTTCCTGCTTTTTCTATGGTAGTTTCACACATCCCACAGTTACCGTAAATTTTAACGCTTTCGGTTTTAGAGTTTTTGATTTTTGCGTTACACGCTGTGAATGATAGTAATATAATAATTGCCATCAATATTTTTATTGATTTCATATTTTTGAAAATTTAAAATTTTGTAAATAATTTGATTGCGAAAGCAAGAGTTTTGCTTTCTTTCGGACAGTCCTATGGCTGTCAAGGTAGGCAATTAGCCTATATTTGGTGGTGTCCAAATGGAAACAAAACCCGAAGAAAGGTAGGTTTCATTGTAGTCAGATTTGCTTTTTTTGCTTTTGGCAAAATAGATTTTTCCTCTTGTTTCAGTCCAAAAGGGCAATGCTAATGCAAAATGTGTTGTAGGACAACTGCAATTTGAGTTGTTGCATTTTCCATCACAACCATTATTGTCTTTGTCGTTTTTGGATTTATGGTTTTTGCAACAATCTTTTTTGTTGTCCTTGTTGGTTTTAATTTTTTTACAACAAGATTTTTCCGTTTTCGTTGATTTTGTTCCACAAGCATAAGTCAGCGTTGGTGTTGCAAAGAAACCAAGTGTCAAGATGATGAGTAATATGTGAAACTTTTTTGTCATTCAATTTTTATTACGTCAAAGGTACAAATTTATTTTCAAATGTTTGTCGGTTGATGATAGCACGGTCGCTCATAGCAATGTGACTTACGGTATTATTGTTTAATAAAGGTAATTTTTAAAAAGGCATAAAAAATCCCTTACCCAAAAAATGGGGGTTCAAATATATATAAAAAATTAATCGAATCAGGAGCATTCTTTTGGAAAAAATAATTATTGTGACCGGGGTAGCTAAAAGCTCCACCACTTTTCTTTTGACAATGCTCTCAACTCAGGATTCTGATCGGGCTAGCATTGCTGCACGCACCAATTGATAAAACGAGCTTTCATTCGATTAATATTTTAATGCCTCAGGTATTTCTACCGTTAGCTTGTTTTCTTTTTTTATGGCACTAAAAATGGTGGATTGTGACTAACGGTATTATTGTTTAATAAGGGTAATTTTTAAAAAGGCATAAAAAATCCCTTACCCAAAAAATGGGGGTTCAAATATATATAAAAA
>JAYVZC010000311.1:0-3431 GCA_043783695.1 Bacteroidota bacterium | reverse complement strand
GGTTCGTAATTTCGTTTTTGTTAGCTATCCGTACTCTCATTTATTTACTTACTTTTGTTTCGCAAAAATTAAAATTATTTATAATGGCAACAGATAGATTTGAAGCTCACGACTATTATTTGATGGATGAATTATTGACGGATGAACATAAATTAATCCGTGAAACAGCGCGTGCATGGGTGAAGAAAGAGGTTTCACCAATTGTGGAAGAAGCATGTCAGAATGCAAAATTTCCGAAACAGTGGATAAGAGGCCTGGCAGAAGTTGGAGCATTTGGTTCGTATATCCCTACAAAATATGGTGGTGCAGGATTGGATCAAATTTCTTACGGATTAATAATGCAGGAATTAGAGCGTGGTGACAGTGGTTTGCGCTCAACAGCATCGGTGCAAAGCTCATTGGTGATGTATCCGATTTTTACTTATGGAACGGAAGAGCAACGAATGAAATACTTGCCAAAACTGGCAACAGGAGAAATGATGGGTTGTTTTGGATTGACAGAGCCTGACCATGGCTCAAATCCAAATGGGATGATCACTAATATAAAAGATAAAGGCGATTATTATTTATTGAATGGAGCAAAAATGTGGATCTCAAATTCCCCTTTTGCAGATATAGCTGTGGTTTGGGCGAAAGATGAAGCAGGAGATATTCGTGGAATGATTGTGGAAAGAGGAATGGAAGGCTTTACAACGCCCGAAACTCATGGAAAATGGAGTCTGCGAGCAAGTGCTACTGGCGAATTGGTTTTTGCAAATGTAAAAGTTCCAAAAGAAAATATTTTTCCTACTATTAAAGGCTTAAAAGGACCATTAGGTTGCTTAAATTCAGCACGTTACGGAATAGCTTGGGGAGCAATTGGAGCAGCAATGGATTGTTATGATTCGGCTTTGCGTTACTCTAAAGAGCGCATCCAGTTTGGGAAACCAATTGGTGCTTTTCAGTTGACACAAAAAAAACTGGCTGAAATGATTACAGAGATTACCAAAGCTCAATTGTTGACCTGGAGATTGGGTGTTTTAAAAAACGAAAACCGTGCAACACCTGCACAAATCTCTATGAGTAAAAGAAACAATGTGAATATGGCTTTGCAAATTGCACGTGAAGCACGCCAAATACATGGTGGAATGGGCATTACGGGCGAATACCCGATTATGCGCCACATGATGAATCTGGAATCTGTTATCACTTACGAAGGAACTCACGATATCCATTTATTAATCACGGGAATGGATGTTACAGGATTCAGTGCTTTTGAATAGTAATTTGTTTGCTTGCCTATTCGACTACACTTAGGGTGAACGCTGTATGATTTTTTTCACAACTATATCGTCACACTTACCGTAATCGAAGTGCTCCGAAGCATTGGTTAATATTTGCATATAAAATAATGATGAAAACCCTGGTAGAATTTACTGGGGTTTTTCATTTTAACAACCCTTTCAATTACTAATAGTGGAAAAGAGTTAATAAGTTATAACTGAAAATAGCGGGTAATTTTATAAAAAAATCCCACTTTAGTTGAATGGAGTATTTAGGATATTTTGCGGCAGTATTAATTGGTATTTTATTAGGGTTGATTGGGGCAGGAGGCTCAATTCTGACTATTCCCGCTTTGGTCGTGTTGGCTAAATTGCCGATGAAGAAGGCCGTTGGAACTTCTTTGGCAATAATTGCGTTAAATTCGTCTATTGGTTTTTTAAGTGATTTTGGAACTCAGGAGTTTGATTGGAATTTTTAAATTATTTTTTCAAGCTTTGCAATTGCCGGAATTATAATAGGATGTTATCTTACAAAATTTATAAGCGGAACAAAATTGAAGCCCGAATTTGGCTAGTTTATTATAGTTATGGGCGTTTATATCATTAGCAAAGAACTTTTTTTCAGTTAGATTGTTTACAAAACAAGCCGGCAATAATTTAATATATTTGCTCTACAGGAGCCCCTTCGGGGTAAAAACTATAAAAATATGTATGTCGAACAACTTTATACTGGATGTTTAGCTGAAGCCGCTTATTATATTGAGTCGGATGGAGAAGCTGCAATTATTGATTCTTTGCGTGAAACGGAACCTTATGTTTTATTGGCAAAAAAGCGAAATGCAAAAATAAAATATGTTTTTGAAACGCATTTTCATGCCGATTTCGTTTCTGGTCATATTGATTTAGCGCGTGAAACAGGCTCTTCAATTGTATTTGGCCCAACAGCAAAAACAAGATACGATGTGATCGTTGCAAAAGATGAAGAAGTCTTTTCGATTGGAAAAATAAAATTAAAAGTATTACACACTCCGGGACATACACTGGAATCATCTTGTTATTTATTGATTGATGAAAACGGAAAAGAGTATGCCGTATTTACCGGAGATACATTGTTCGTTGGAGATGTTGGTCGCCCCGATTTGGCAATAAAAAGCGATTTGACTATTGATGATCTTGCCGGAATGCTATATAATTCTTTGAATTCAAAAATTAAAACGCTAGCCGATGATGTGATTATTTATCCTGCTCACGGAGCGGGTTCTTCCTGCGGAAAAAATATTGGTAAAGAAACATTTTCTACGATTGGTGCTCAAAAGCAAATGAATTATGCAATGCAAGCAATGAGCAAAGCAGAATTTGTAAAAGCCGTGACCGAAGGATTATCTGTTGCTCCAAATTATTTTGCTTGGGATGCCAAAATGAATAAAGAGGGATATGCAAGTATTGATGATGTGCTAAAGAAAAATACCAAGGCCCTTTCTGTAGAAGAATTTGAAAAAGAAATTTCAAAAGGAGCACTGGTTTTGGATGTTCGTTCTCCCGATGATTTTGAAAAAGAATTTGTTCCAAATGCTATCAATATTGGACTAAACGGACAATATGCTCCATGGGTAGGAGCATTAATAGATGCAAAAGCAACATTAATCTTAGTAACAGATGAAGGGAAAGAAGCTGAAGCTATTTTACGTTTAGCTCGAGTAGGTTACGAAAATATAGCTGGTTATTTGAATGGTGGAATCAATGAGTGGAAAAATGCCGGAAAAGCTACAGATGCTGTGCACAGTATTACTGCAGAAGATTTTGTAGCACATTTAAGTTCCTCAGATACTATTTTAGATGTTAGAAAATCTGGAGAAGTAGAAAGTGGAATGATTGAAAACGCAAATCACATTTGTTTGTCGCAATTACAAAGCGAATTGCATAATTTAGATAAAAACAAACATTTCACTATTCATTGCGCAGGTGGCTATCGCTCTATGATGGCAGCTTCAATTATGAAACAAAAAGGATTTGCTAAAATCACTAACATATTAGGAGGAATGGGAAAAATAAAAGCGACCGGCATAAAACTTGTGCTTCCTGAAAACAGTATAAACTAAATAAAAAAAAATCAAATGAAAAAATTAATTCTTGTATTCGTTGCTCTTATTTCAATAGGAACATTTAGTA
>JAYVZC010000310.1:0-3432 GCA_043783695.1 Bacteroidota bacterium | reverse complement strand
TACTTTTCGCCCCGTCAATTGTTAATTCAGATCCGGAAACAAAGCTACTATCATCTGATGCTAAGAATAAAGCGCCCTTAGCAATATCATCAGCCTCTCCAAATCGCTTGAGTGGAATTTTTGCTTGAACTGATGCAGCAAATTGTTGCAAAGCCTCCTCCGGCCAGCCATTTTTTCCATAAATTGGTGTATTGATTGGGCCGGGACTAATACAATTTACCCTTATATCTTTTGGAGCCAGCTCAACAGCCAGTGTCTTATTGAGAGAAAGCACCGCACCTTTTGAAGCAGAATAGGCGGCAGCGGTCTCTAAACCAGAATGGGTCAGGATAGTCGAATTAAGAATAATAGAGCCTCCGGAAGGTACAATTGGCAGCAATTTTTGAATAGTAAAAAAAGCTCCTTTAAAATTGATGTCTAAATTAGCATCAAATATTTCCTCTGTCATTTGCTCGAATGGCGCTAACAATGCTACACCGGCATTGGCAAAAAGTACATCTACCTGAGAAGTGATTTCTTTAACCTTGCCGAATAGCAAATTAAGGTCACTCATTTTGCCTGCATCTGAGACGATGCCAAAGGCACCCTTACCTAGTTCTTTCACAGCCGTATTTATAGCCGTTTCATTCCTACCCGTAATGATTACTGTTGCTCCTTCTTTTAAGAATAGTTGGGCTGTTGCTAAACCAATTCCACTATTGCCACCTGTAATTAAGGCGGTCTTTCTCTGTAACTTGTTCATTTTTCTGTTGCTTTAATTTGTTTTTTGTCACTATTGACGATGCAAAAGTGCGAGAGAAAGCAATAATAAAAAATGAAGTGGTTTAGGAAATTCGGTTGAACTAGTTCAACTTTTTAATGCGTTTGTTCCTAATTTTACTTAAAAACTCGGTACTAAAACCGAGGTATGAAGCAAGGGCATATTGAGGAACACGATTCGCGATGGAGGGATATCTTTCTATAAACTCCTCGTATCTCTCTTCAGCTGTTTTGCTGAGGTTCGATAACATTCTTTTTTGCAGAAAGGCAAACGAGCGTTGAGTTATGATTCTAAAGAAACGTTCAAATTTAGGAATGGTTTCCAACAAAAGCTGCTCGGAATTATAATCAATTTGAATAAGAGTCGTATTTTCTAATGCCTCGATAAACAAAGTTGCAGGCTCCTGAGTGATATAACTATTATAATCATTGACCCACCAATCTTCAATGACTAAAGCTATAGTATATTCCTTCCCTTTATTATTTGTCAAATATGCCCTCATTGCTCCTTGCACCACATAATTCCTGTATTTGCTGGTAAATTCGGGTTGAACAATAAATTGTTTCTTTCTGACTTTTGTAACCCTTAAAAGAGAAACGAAGTAGTTCTCTTCCTCTTCTGTAAGTTGAATATGCCGCGCAACATATTTTTTGATTGTTAAAAATTCATCCATAGAGCAAAGTTAGAATTTACACCGATGGTTAAAAATTCATAGTGGTAAGAGACGAAGCAACTTTGTATTTCGCAATAATGCTTCTAAATTATAAAAGACTTATACTCCCCTGCCAAAGCCAACTGTGTCCCGATACATTTGAGGTGAGATGTCAGCATTGGTTTTAAAAAACCGGCTGAAGTAATGTTCATCTTCATAACCCAACTCATACGCAATTTCTTTTACTGCTTTGTTGGTGAGATACAACTCACGTTTGGCTTCAATAATAATGCGTTCAGAAATCAGGTCTGTCAAAGTTTTATTGAAATGTGTCTTGGTGATTTTTGCCAATGCCTTTGCAGAAATATTTAAAGCGTTGGCATAATCACTTGCAGAGTGTTTTGTTTTAAAATCTTTTTCAATAGCATCTTTAAGGTTTTGCAGTATGAAAGGCTCTTTAATGCCTGCAACAGATAGCAAGGCAGCTGGTTGTTGTTCTGTTTTTAAACGGGATGCAGTAATTAAAAATATTTTCAGGTATGAAACCAATAATTCAAATTGGGCTATTGCCGGATTTTGCATTTCATTCTTTATTTGCTGCAACAACATTTTAAATATGCCCTCTGATTTTTCATCAACTAAAATGAATGGTGGCTGATAAATGTTATTAAATAAAACTCCGTTACAGGCAACTTCTGCCTGGTGGTGATGTATGCAGAAAAAGTCGGGATGAAAGTGAATGGCAATTCCCTTTATGTTGTCAGATGCAAACATAAAAGGCTGATAGGGTGAAAAAGTAAACAAAGCGTTTTCTTCAAACTTATATTCACAAAAGTCTGCCTTTATATTTCCGTTTCCCTGCGTTATCCAAATAAGCGAGTAGTAATTGTTCCGTTGCAGGTGGTCAAAATAACTGGAGTCTTCAAATGAAAACAACTTGAATGCAAGGTTTCCGTTTTGCGGATTTATGAGTGTAAAAACTGTTTGAGTTGTCATTAGAAAACAGGGTTGGTATTTATTCAAATTTTATTTCCCGAATCATTTTTTGCATAAGCAATATATGTAGTAAGTGGCAATGGTTCTAGCTTCCCCTTCAGCCGGGCAATGATTTGCCCACGATGATAAGCGGAGTGGCTAATCAAGTGAATGATTAAATTTCTTACAGATATTTTAGCATCTTTTTCAAGGAGTTTAAAATGAATTTGGCGTTCAAACTCCTCTGTATTTGCCTTATTTAAATACTCAGACCAGTTTTTTGTAGTATTTCTTGCACAGTCAAGGCATTCGTCTAGTGTCATTAAATCCCATCCTCCAATGCCTGGTTTTTCGCCTTTTATCCTGCTAAGCCAAATACTATGTGAAGCCACAATATGCGAAATGAGTTGAAACACCCTTTCATCAGGTTCATTGGATAGTTTAATAGCATTAATTGTTAACTCGTTTGCCCATAATTCATAGTCGAACTGGTGTAGGTAATTATTTTTCATCCTGAAAAGTGATTATTTTAATTTACGGTCTGATTCTATAATTTGTAAATCGTTGATACTTGCAAAACGTTTTTGCATATATCCGTTTTCATCAAACTCCCAAAGTTCGTTGCCATAACTGCGAAACCATTGTCCTTCGGTGTTGTGCCATTCATATTCAAAACGGACTGCCATTCTGTTTTCACGGAAGCCCCACAATTCTTTTTTGAGTTTATAATCCAGCTCTTTATTCCACTTACGTTTTAAGAATTCCTTTACGGCTTGCCTGCCATTAATAAATTCTGTTCGGTTTCTCCATTCGGTGTCAATGGTGTAAGCCAATGAAACACGTTCTGGGTCTTTACTGTTCCAGGCATCTTCAGCAGCCTGCACTTTTTGTAAAGCCGTTTTTAATGTAAAGGGAGGATGGGGATTTTTTTTATTAATCTTAGCAGTATCTGATTTATTCCAGTTTATCCAACCTGCCACACTTAAAATTAAATAAACAAACGACCCGATAATCACCGCCATACTATTGGTAGCATATCCTATGT
>JAYVZC010000309.1:0-8133 GCA_043783695.1 Bacteroidota bacterium | reverse complement strand
GATGGGAACATATTTGCAAGTTATGTTTGTGTTAGGCTTAGAAAAAGACTTATTATCAATGGCGGCAGATGATAAGCTTGGTAGAAAATTACAGGATGCGAATTTAACAGTTAAAGGAAGAGCACCTAAAAAATCAAAATAAAATGGCAGCAAAAAAAACAATATTCGTTTATGCTAATTGGGAGGATTTTATAGAACCAACATTAATGGGAACGCTTTCAGTTATTCCTTCGAAATGGAAAGAAACATTTTCTTTTGAATACTCAAAGGAATGGTTGGCAATTGGCTTTTCCCAGATGATTGATCCAGATTTGCACTTTTACAATGGCCCACAATATTTACTAGAAGAAAAAAGAAATTTTGGAATTTTTCTTGATTCTTCTCCTATGCTACTGGGTTGAGTTTAAATATATCTGAAGAAGACAATTCATTGGATCTAGGTTTAGCTTTGAGCATGGCGGGCTTTTTTCGTTTATCTGAAGAAGAAGCACATGAAATAATAGAACAAGTAGCTGAAGCTGTAAATGAATGGAAAGTCGTTGCAAAAAAGTATGGAATTTCTAAAGCTGAGCAAGACCGAATGGCTAACGCTTTTTTACAAGAATAATGGATTGGTTTTCACCTCTAAATATAGGCTTTTTTGAAATGGATTAATTAACGAGAAATAAGCCTCTTTTTTAAAAGATTTTCGCAAAACCTGCCTCCCAACCTGCCTCCTTTTACCAAAATTGACCTAATTGGAAAGAACAAAAAAGAAAACCCTTGATTACCAAGGGTTTTCGAGTAGCGAAAAGGGGAGTTGAACCCCTGACCTCAGGGTTATGAATCCTGCGCTCTAACCATCTGAGCTACCTCGCCATGGTTTTTAAGGGCGCAAATATAGTGTTTATCTTTCCAGATTAAAAAGCTCTTTTAAATATTTTTAACAAAACATCCTTATTGGGAGATTGATATTTTTTTATATATTGCGGAGATTTGTTAAAATTTACAGCATCAGATGAGCAAAAAGAAAAATGTACCTAAAAAGGTGAAAAAGAATATAAAATCGGGTAAAACAAAGCTATCTAAGGCAAAGGTTACAAAATCTGTTAAGAAGTTAGCTCCTAAGCCTCCACGTCCGGCAGGTGGGAAGGTTTCTAAGCCTATGAAATCAACTAAAAAAACTGGGCATTCTAATAAACCTAAAGCAAAAAAGGTTGTTAAACCATTAAAGAAGGTTGTTAAGCCTCTTGTCGTTAAAAAAACCTTAAAACCAATTAAGATAGTTAAATCTACCCTTCCGGTAGGCGGGAAATCAATTGCAAAAGTTGAGATTATTAAATATAAAGGTATTCTAAAGCCTTTGAAAGAAGAGAAAATTGTGAAATTGGCAGTAAAACCTGCCCGCCTGCCTGCCGGCAAGGCAGGTCCAACAGGCGGGAGTATAGAAAAAGTAAAAATTGTTCCTGTAAAAGATAAAAAACCCAGAGGGAAAGGCGGAAGAAAGCCAAAACCAAAAGATGGTGATAATGATGAACCGGAAATTGTTCATGATGAATTAATCGAACAGTTGATACAAAGTACTAAAAGAAAAAAACACGGACCAAAGGTCCCTAAGATTTTAAAAACATTTGTGAATCCTATGACTTCGCTTACTGTTGCTCCATCTGAGAGTGCCGGAAAAAAAGGTGGCAGCATTCCTAAGAAAGAACCAAAAGGAAAATTTGAGTTGGAGTATGTGATTCGTACTTCAGCGGGAATTTTATATGAATTTATTACAAGCCCAAGTGGTTTATCAGAATGGTTTGCAGACGATGTAAATATTCGTGATGGTGTTTTCACTTTCTTTTGGGATGGAAGCGAACAAAAAGCAAAATTGCTAGGCTTCAAAGATGATAAATTCATTCGCCTTAGTTGGTTGGATAAACCCGAAGGAATGTATTTTGAGTTCCGTATAGAAAAGGATGATCTTACTGGTGATATTTCATTGATTATTATTGACTTTGCTGATGAAGCCGCAGATATGCAAACATCCAAATTATTATGGGATAGTCAAGTGAATAAATTATTGGGTGTTTTAGGCTCTAATTAAATTCATTCTTTTGATGTGAAAGCCATTCTAAAAAATAACCTTTCATTTTTATTACCGTATTTTGTTTTTCTCCTAATTGGAGCTGCCATTATTATTACCCATTCGAAAGCTGAAACACATTTAGCTTTCAATTCATTTCACAACTCTTTTTTTGATACGTTAAATACTTATACAACATATTTAGGCGATGGATTTACAGCAACCTTGCTTATTTTAATGCTGTTGGCGGTTAAGTATCGTTTTTTCATTTTTGCTGCTCTTGCAAATATTATTTCGGCTTTTATTGCACAAGGATTGAAGCAATTTGTTTTTGATGATGTGGTTAGACCTAAAAAATTCTTTGAAGGTTTGCAGCAATTATATTTTGTTCCAGGAATTGAGAATCACATGTATAACAGTTTTCCTTCCGGACATACTACTTGTGCCTTTGCATTGTATTTTTCATTTGCATTAATGATTGAAAACAAATTTTACAAACTCTCGCTTCTTTTATTAGCCTTATTAACTGGCTATTCTAGGATATATCTTTCTCAACATTTTTTTGAAGATGTTTATGCCGGTTCTATTATTGGTGTATCAACTGCGCTAATAGTTTTTTATTTTATTCAAAAGAAAAATCCTGCTTGGATGGAAAGATCAATCGTAAATTTTTTCAAGAATGAACGCTAGTGCACTCAGATACAATATTGTTATAACGATTGGAGCTTTGCTACTGTTTGTGCCCTTTTTAGGAGCAGTGCATTTATTTGATTGGGATGAAATTAATTTTGCAGAATGTGCGAGAGAAATGTTGGTGACGCACGATTATTTTTCTGTGAAAATTGATTATCACGCATTTTGGGAAAAACCTCCCATTTTTATTTGGATGCAAGCATTGTCTATGAGTGTGTTTGGAATAAACCAATTTGCTGCTCGTTTACCCAATGCTATTTGCGGAGTGGTAACATTGTTAGTTTTGTTTAATATCGGCAGACGATTAATAGATGAACGTTTTGGACTCTTTTGGGTATTAGCGTATGCAGGCTCTTTTCTTCCTCACTTTTATTTTAAATCGGGAATTATTGATCCTTGGTTTAACCTTTTTATTTTTTGTGGAATATATTATTTCATTCTGTTCACAAATAATAAGAGCACTCGCTTGTTAATTTTTTCTGCTTTATTTATTGGTTTAGGAATTTTGACAAAAGGTCCGGTTGCCGCATTGGTATTTGGTTTATGCGCTGGTGTATTCTGGACACTGAAACGTTTTCAACCTATTATGAGTATTAAACACATTATTATTTATGGAATAGCGGTTGCAGCAGTTGGTGGGTTATGGTTTTTAATGTTGGTTTTAACCGGACATGCAGACATTATCAAAGAATTCTTTTTATACCAAGTGAGATTGTTTAATACTCAAGATGCTGGACATGGCGGTCCATTTTATTATCACTGGATTGTTTTATTGATTGGCTGTTTTCCATTGTCAGTATTTGCTTTGAGATCTTTCAGAAGAAGCTCTTACGACACACCTTATCAAAAGCATTTTAAATTGTGGATGATGATTTTGTTTTTTGTCGTGCTTATTTTATTTAGTCTAGTGAAAACAAAAATTGTTCACTATTCTTCTTTGTGCTATTTCCCTTTGAGTTTTCTTGCTGCTTACGCGATGTATAAATTGGTGAGTGGAGAGTATAAATGGAAAAAAAGCACCAACATTTTCTTGATGGTCATCGCAAGTATAATAGGAATCGCTATTTCAGCGTTACCGATTTTGGATAAATACAAACAAAAAATTATTGATGCCGGTTTTATCAAAGATAAATTTGGAATAGAAAATTTAAAAACAACAGTTTCCTGGACAGGAGTGGAGTGGTTGATTGGAATAATCTTAATTATTGGAGTAGGAGCAATGCTGTTTTTAATCAAACAAGGAAAAGTAAAATGGGGAATCATTGGAATATTTATGTTCAGCTTGTTTGCCGTAAACATGGCTTCAGTACTGGTAGTTCCGAGAATTGAAAAATATTCTCAGGGAGCAGCCATAGAATTTTATGAATACTTGCAGGACAAACATTGTTATATAGAAACGATCAGTTTTAAAAGCTACGCACATTTATTTTACTCACACAAACAGCCACAAACGAATGAAAATAGTTATAACAGCGATTGGCTGCATCACGGAGCGATTGATAAACCTGCTTATTTTGTGAGCAAGATTACTGCGCTAGAAGATATTGCAAAATACTATCCTGAATTAAAAGAGATTTATCGTAAGAATGGATTTGTGTTTTGGGTGAGGGATCCTAAATAATTATTTCTTCTTATTATATCGCTTACATTTATTCAAGCCCATCTTATAAAAGAAGTGAGTAAAAGAAACTCGTAAAACTCCCATACCATATTTAGCACTTCTGCTAAAGTTTATAGAAGAAGCTTCAGGGAAATATTTAGTAGGACAGGTTATCTCCGCAATTTCGAAATCAGCCATAAAGATTTGAGAGATCATTTCATTATCAAAAACGAAATCGTCATCGTTGGCTTCGTAATCAACTGTTTCCAATACTTCTCGGGAGAAAGCACGAAAACCGGTATGGTATTCCGATAATTTTTGACCCAATAATATATTCTGAGTAAGCGTTAAACAACGATTGAAAAAATATTTATATTTTGGCATCCCACCTTTTAATGCACCTTTCCCAAGAATACGAGACCCAAATACCACAGGATACAGATCGTTAGCAATAATATGTGCCATTGATTGTATTAAGAGCGGAGTATATTGATAATCGGGGTGAAGCATGATAACAATATCACCACCAAGTGAAAGTGCCTTATCGTAACAGGACTTTTGATTTCCTCCATAGCCTCTGTTTTTTTTGTGTCTGATAACGTGTTTAATCCCAATACGGGTAGCTACTTCAACGGTGTCATCTTTACTCACATCATCTACCAAAACAACTTCGTCAACAATATCAAACGGAATTTCTTTATATGTTTTTTCAAGTGTTAATGCTGCATTGTATGCTGGCAAGACAACCACTACTTTTTTATTGTTTATCATTTTATAAGCTTCTTATCTGCAAAAATAATAAAATTAATGAGTATTAGTTTCTATAAAGGTTCAAATCCATTTTCTAGCACACTTATTGTTATATTTGTGAACCAATGAAAACGCTCTATAAATTCATTTTAAAATCATACATCGGTCCTTTTGTAATGACATTTTTCATTGCAATGTTTGTGTTTTTTATGATGTTTATTTTTAAATACATCGATGATTTTGTTGGAAAAGGAATTGATGCCAGTGTATTATCTGAATTGTTTTTTTATTTTTCTCTTACTACCATTCCAATGGCATTACCATTGGCTATTTTACTTTCTTCTTTAATGACATTCGGTAATTTAGGTGAACATTTTGAGTTAACTGCCATGAAAAGCTCAGGTTTATCATTACAAAAAGTTATGTCGCCACTTATTGGAACAACTATTTTTTTATCCATTGCTGCATTTTATTTTTCAAATAATATTTTACCCTATACAAATTTAAAAGCAGGTTCATTGTTGTATGATGTTCGCGAATCAAAGCCGGCATTGTTGTTTAAGGAAGGTGTTTTTAATAATAGTATTCAAGGATTTAGTATACGAGTGGATAAAAAAGAAAAAGACGGTAAAACTTTAGGCGATATTATGATTTACGATCATCGCGATATGAAAGGGAATACAACTGTATTGTCAGCAAAATCAGGAAAAATGGAAGAAACGGCTGATAAAATGTTTTTGGTTCTTTCTTTAAAAGATGGAGTGAGTTATAAAGAGATGAATGAGAATCCTAAGGATGAAATCACTCATCCGATGGTGAGAGATAAATTTGATGAAAGAGTTATTCGTTTTGATCTTTCAGAGTTTAAGATGAATAGAACAAATGAAGATTTATTTAAGAGTAATTATCAAATGATGACTATCTCTCAATTGAATACGGTTGCTGATTCGTTGAGTTTTAAAAATGAGAAACGAAGAAACGAATTCGCCAAGCATTTGAACAACTCGTATTATAGTAAGTCAACCCAATTTTTATCAACAGTAGATTCCAATAAAATTGCTTTAACATCAAAAGATTATTTTGCAAATCTGCCAAAGGCACAAAAATTAAGCATCATAGAAGCCGCAACCAATATGGCAAGAAATGCAAAGGCCGCAGCTGAAGGAATGAATTCTGAAATTTTGAGTGATGAATATTCTATATTCAGTTGCAATGTGGAGTGGCACCGCAAATTCACACTTTCAATAGCTTGCTTGGTTTTATTTTTTATTGGTGCTCCCTTAGGTGCAATCATTCGCAAAGGAGGACTGGGAATGCCTGTAGTGGTCTCCGTATTTTTCTTTATAACGTTTCACATTCTTTCAATCACAGGAGAAAAATTAGCAAAAGAAGGTGAAATGCTCCCGTATCAAGGAATGTGGATGGCTACAGCTATTTTATTACCGGTTGGAATTTTTCTTACAATAAAAGCAACATCTGATAGCACACTTTTTGATATGAACGCTTATATCGATCCAATAAAAAAAATGTTTGCGAAAAAGAAATAATTAATAGTCGTCATCCCTTGCTACCCTTCGACTACGCTCTGGGCAGGCTCGGGGTCTCATTATTAGTAAGCTGGTCGTCATCAAAAGGGAGATACCATGTCGGGGCAAGGGATGACAGCTCTCATAGAGGTTTGTTTTTATTCAACCTTTCCTTGATAGTATTCTAAAATATTTTTCAAGCTTTCTTCTAATGAATATTTATTTTCCCAGCCTGTATCTTTTTTTATCTTTTCATTAGCGCCAATAATCACTTTATTATCGTTCGGGCGGACTAAATTTGAATCAATTTTTTGTACTACATGGATATTTAAAATGGAAGCCATTTTTTGTATTACTTCATTTAATGAAGTTCCTTTACCGTTACAAATATTATAAATTTCACCTTTTTTCCCTTTTTTGAATAAAAGATAATAGGCTTCTACAACGGCTCTGACATCAACAAAATCCCTTACAATAGTGGTGTCTCCGGTTGTTAATTCTTTAACAGTTGCAGTGCTTTCTTTTAATGCAATCATTTTTTTTGCAAAAGAAGGAATGACAAAAATATCTTTTTGATGTGTTCCAATGTGGTTGAAAGAACGTGTCATAATAATATCCATTCCATAACTATCGGTATATACTTTCGATAACATTTCTTGTGAAACACGCGCAACAGCATACGGACTTATTGGATTTAAAACATGTTCTTCGCTTAGATGTACAATTCCTTCAACAGCATTTCCATATTCTTCTGAAGAGCCAATAGAAAGTATTCTGCATTTGATTTCAGATAAACGAACGGTTTCAATTAAATTTAAAAAAATATTGGTATTGTTCGCAAAACTCTCAACCGGTTTTTTCCAACTCAATGCAACACTGCTGAAAGAAGCAAGATGTAGTATATGATTGGGCTTGAAATGAGATATGATTTCCTCAACCGCTGTTTTGTTTAACAAATCCATTTTTTGAAAACTACATTTCACAAAAGAGTAATTTGCAAAATCGAAATCAATATCGTTAATGTCAACACCCAGTACTTCAGCATTTATTTTATTTCTTTCAAGGAAATCAACAAAATGTTTACTCACAAAGCCAGAGAATCCTGTAATCAAATATTTGTTTAGACTGCTCATTTCTATAATATTGCCTCAAAAGTAAGCATTCGCGACTAAATATAGTACCAATCGAATGTGTTTTTTAGTTCAATGTTCACGGTATAATGCCGATGTTGCAAATGTTTAGGCCGATGAAATCGGACTATTACATATGTGCTTTCTGTAAAAAACATCAAATTTTGGGTTAATCTATTTGCTATATTTGTTGCAATCACAAGCAATTGAAGCATTTTTTATGAAGATATTACAGATTTGCAGTAAAATTCCTTTTCCACCGAAAGATGGAGGAAGTATTGCAATGAATATACTTACTCACGGTTTGATCAATGCAGGCAATGAAGTGCATGTATTGGCTGTAAATACTCCAAAACATTTTATCAAAGACGAAGACATTGATCC
>JAYVZC010000308.1:0-3434 GCA_043783695.1 Bacteroidota bacterium | reverse complement strand
CAATCTTATTTCACTTCAGCATATTACGATAATGAGTCCGGGCTTCGTCCGGGATTTCAGCAGTTCTCTTTTTTACGGGTGACGCCTTTAAATTCATTTGCCAATCTCAACTTGAAGGTTTATCCTAATCCAGCAACAAATTATATAATTATTGAAAGTGAGGATGTTATAAATAATGTTTCTGTTCAGGTAAATGATTTAAGTGGAAAGCGTGTGATAAATGAAAAAATGGCTCAATTAAAAACAATCACAATTGATTGTACAACATGGTCAAATGGTTGCTATTTTATTGCCCTTTACGATGAAAACAACAATAGATACTCGTCAAAATTAATAATCACTAAATAAAATAAACTATGAAAAACTACAACTACATATCAAAAATTTTATATTTTGCAATTGGTTTTGTGTTTATGCAAACAGCCACATTTGCTCAATCTAGTCTAACAATTGAGGGTTCACAAGTTTTGTCCACTTTCAAATTTACTGACAGTTTAGGAACTCAGGACAAAAGTTATTCTGGTATTTATTCTGGAGCCTATGCTTTAGGCTATCGTTACGCTAGTGAAAAGGGGTTTTTACTTCATCCTCGTTTGGGTATGCGTACTGGAGGAGCAACAATGGTATATGATGCTTCTAATTATTCTTGGAATCTGAAATATGTCGATTTAAAAATAGGTGTAGGATACATTTTGAAAAAAGAACGTTTTAGTCCATATATACTTGTATCACCTTATTATGCGTATTTGTTGAAAGCTACTCAAATACTAAATAATGCCAATTACGATATTAAAAATTCAAGTTCACTTAAACAAACAGATTATGGTGTTTTTATTACACCCGGAATACAATTTAAAGCATCCGATTCTTTTTCTGCTTTCGCTGAATTTAACTATATGATGGGGCTCCAAAACCTAGAAACAGACAAAGGTCAAGAAGGATATAATCGTGCTTATGCTTTAACTTTAGGAGTTGCCTTTACGATCGCATCAAAAAACAGTACAAAATTTAAATAACAAAATTTAAAAACTACAAAAAACAGTACAAAATTTAAATAACAAAATTTAAAAACTACACCTATGAAAAAACTTATAACAATCTCCATCGTGCTATTATTAGCGTTTGCAGGCAACCCTGTTTTTGCTCAAATAACACACCCACAAATTGGTAATCTTAAAGGTATTAATTATCAAGCCGTTGCCATTGACGAATTCGGCAAAGAAATTATTGGAATGGACATAAATGGAAAACCACTTTATGAAAAAACGATTGCGGTACAATTTACAATTCTAAAAGGCAATGCTGGTGCTATTGAATACCAAGAAACACATACTGTACAAACCGACATGTATGGCTTATTTTCATTGATAATTGGACAAGGAGCTTTAACGGGTTCAGGACTGTATTCAACTTTAATGGATATCCCTTGGATAGATGCAGACCAATTTTTGAAAGTAGAGATTTCCACTAAAAATGATGGCAATTATAAAATTGTAAGCAATCAGCAATTTATGTCTGTTCCTTATTCGTTTTATACCGATGATATTGCCGACCATGCAATAACAAGATGGAAAATTTTAGACGAAGAGATTCAAAACTTTAATATTGATACGGGTGCAGTTACCACTTCAGAAATTTTAGATGAAACTATTTTGGCAGAAGACATTGCTACTGGTGCGGTTACAACTTCTGAAATATTAAATGAAACCATTTTGGCAGAAGACATTGCTACTGGGGCTGTTACTACTTCAGAAATATTAAATGAAACCATTTTGGCAGAAGACATTGCTACAGGTGCGGTTACAACTTCTGAAATATTAGATGAAACCATTTTGGCAGAAGACATTGCTACTGGGGCTGTTACTACTTCAGAAATATTAGACGAAACCATTTTGGCAGAAGACATTGCTACTGGTGCGGTAACTACTTCCGAAATTCTAAACGGTACAATTCTAAACGAAGACATTGCCAATGGAACTATTGATTTAACAACAAAAGTAACTGGCATACTTCCTGTTCCTAATGGAGGAACTGGGGTTTCTTCTTCAACAAATGGCGGCATATTAATAGGAGGCGGAACGAGTCCAATTTCTAGTCTTGGTGTAGCCACAAACGGGCAAATTCCTATAGGTGATGGCGTAACAGCTCCTGTTTTGAACACACTTACTGCAGGTGCAGGAATTGCTATTACCAATGCTGCTGGCTCAATAACGATAACATCTACCGTAGCAGGTCTCAGCAGTGCTGTTGCGGGCACCGTTGTGGCAGGTACAATAGCTGCCGGGGCAACATTTATATCAGGAGCAATCCCTATTCCCGGAGTTGCTTTTGGTAATATCGTGGTAGGTTCGTTTGATAATGATTTAAAGGGTTGCCAAATGACAACCTATGTTTTTTCAGCCAACAACATTAAAGTAGCGATATTTAACGGAACAGGAGTGCCTCAAACTATAGGGACAGGCGCTTTGAGAATATTAGTGGTGCTATAATAGGGTAGCCATATAGGTGAGAAAAAGTGAGAGCAAAATTATTGAATGAACAACAAAACCAAAGAATGGCAGACTCCATTCAACATGTTAATACCATTAGTTAATTTAAAAGAGTCCAATCCCGCACGTGCGGGATTGGACTCTTAACATGTACCGATTCGGTATTATAAAGGTAAATGGTATTAAATGTGGCCCCGTGACTTATTGCTAAATGGATTAGGGAACTTATGTTGATACTTGTGAAACTTTAAAGGTATAGCAGATTTGGCTAATGAAATTTGCAGTTTGAAATTTACTCGAATCCTTTTCCGTCACAAATCATCAAAACGCTTACGATTGATTTTTTATTTTATTTTTTCGAACCAATTTTACTTTAAAAATTTTTTACTTATCGGTTGAAAAAAGATGTTCATAGTCAATATCACTCTATTCGTCCGATTTTTTTTAAAAGGCAGGGAAAAAAGAGGAAATTCATCCTGTATTTTTAAAATATGGTGCAACCATTTTAACTAAAAATGCATCCTAAGTATTAGGCACGAAATTAAATAAACTAAATTTTTTTATTATGACCACTCCAACAAATTATTTTTTAAAGGTTTTTACCCTGTTTTCTTTTTTACTAATTGGTTTTTTTGCAACAGCTCAAGAGAGAAAGGAAATAAAAGAACAAACATACACTATCATCGACAATGGCGGTGTAACAAATATCCAACCTTATATTGATGCAATGAACAATTCTGATTTTAAATATCACCGCTTACTTAATAAACGATATACCATCGTTTTTGAAAAAGGGCTAAAAGTTGAATTGTTTTCTGCTACAGAAATTTCAAAAAGTGGTATCCCAATTAATTTATCTGATTATCCTGAAAGTTTTGACCCTACTCGTCAAGAACCAATTTATGCATTAGGGGCTAATAATTTTATTCTCGAATATTATACTGC
>JAYVZC010000307.1:0-3435 GCA_043783695.1 Bacteroidota bacterium | reverse complement strand
TTTTATTTTCGGCAACTCCACTGCGCCAATTTCCTTTTCCCAAGCAACGGTTGAGTTTGTTTTTGTCTCATTTATAGCTCTCCAAAAATACGTTTTTTCATCCGCCCCCTCTATACTAACAACAAGTTTTGCCTTAGACCCAATCTGGTTATCATATTTCCAGAAGGATGTTTTTAATAGTATATTTTTCTTGTTACACATTTTTGTTGTTGCCACAATACTTAGCCCATCACTATATTCTGAAACACTATCAACTTTTGTTGCGTTGCTTCCGGAGTGAGCACCCGTATCGGGTTTCAAGAGAAGATTATTCCCCCAGCCCTCTTGTTTTTTTTCGAAGTCGGATGCTGCGTGCAGAAGATTTTTTCCTTTAACACCATAATATAATTCTTTGCTCGAACGAACTTTAAATGCCGTCATTATTTTTGCATTCCCAACCACAACGGAATAAAACTCCTTTTGATACAAGTAGTCTTCGCCTTTGTGCCAACGATAATCTGCAATAAAATAATTTGCATTCTCTGCCGTATCTGTATACATTATTCTCTTTTGTTGTTTCTCCGAAAACAGCTTTATATTTAGTTTTGCAGGGTAATTTTCTGCGAATATTTTTATTCGCTCCGAACTATCTTTTTGTAAAATATTTTCCAAGACTTCTCTTGAGGAAAGCCCCCAGTAATCCATTTCAAACCTCTTTTTTATTTCGTTCATGTCTTTCCCCGCAAACAAATTGAAATACATTTGTTGATACGGATGTAATTCTATCATCCTTTTTACTGCACCCAGCAACGAAAAAAATAAAATAAGATTAAAAAAATAATAGAAGATTTTTTTTTCTTTCGTTTTTTTATAAACCGCTTCTAATCCAAAAAGCGAAATCAAAACAAATCCGCCATGAAGAAAATATAAGTGTCGGCCGGTGTCAAAAACAATACTCTTGAAAAAAATTATTGGTAGCAACGGAAGAAAAAACCAAATCAAAACAATTAATTGATTTTGATTTGATTGAAGAAAAATTCTTGGTTTTGTAAGTCCTTTTTTTAGTAGAGAAAGTGTTCCAATTAGAAACAAAAAAGAATAAAGTACAGGCACCGAAACTCCTATCCAGAAAGGAACATAATGCCACGGTAGCTCCGATGATTTGTATGTTTTTCCAAAATAAAAAACATCAATATCCCAATGATAATAAAACGCTTCTTTAAATGCTTCTACAAAATGATGTATTGGACTAAGCCACAATACCGGCCAAAAAAGAATAATCATGGGAATTAAAAAAATAAAATAAAATAAAATTTCTTTGTGTTTTTGTTTTGACTTATTATTAAACAATCCTATTGTTTCTAACAAAACAAAGAGAATAACAATGAGTGGAATAATAATTCCCATTATGCGAATGTCAATCGTAAAGGCGGAAACTGCTGCAAAAAGAAGTGCCCAAAACACTGTTCTCTTTTCATAAAAAATAATTAGTGTATAAATACTGATTGTAAAAAAGGAAAGAAAAACAGAATCTTTTGAATTATAAAATGCGTGAGCAAAAATATGGGGACTTAACACATAAAACAATGTGCCTATTAACACTAGCGTTTTGTCTTTAAATATTTTTAAGGCTAGGAGATAAAAAAAGATTGTAGAAATAAAAAAAATGAGAAACGTTACAAAGTGTCTCATTAAAAAAATTGTTCTGGAATCAGATAGTTTAAAAAGTTTTTCTATTCCAATAAGCACAATTTCAAATGCGGGGCCATGATATTTGTCGCCACTGTTTAATAATGCATAGCTGTTGTGATGCGAAATAAAATCAACGTTTACGTATCCAATGTTTTTCCACTGAGAATTTTCGTCCCAAGACAAACCATAATCTTTAAAGATGCTTAAACCAACTACAAAAAACAAAACAAAAAATCCAACAACAATAAGGTTGCTGCTTTTTTCTATCCAGCTACTTCGTCTCTTACCTTGTGCTTCTTGCATTTTTATATTAAACAATCTTCTTTTTTTTTATTTTCTATTGAATACTTTCAGGCAAAGATTTTCCTGTTTTCGCATTTCCGCTTTCGCGATTTTTGTTTTGTCCTTATAACCCAACAAATGCAAAACACCATGAATAATTACACGATGCAATTCATCTTCAAAATTAGAGCTTTTCTTCCGCTGTTTGCCACCCTGAGCGGAGTCGATGGGTGAGAATTTACCCGCATTCTCTTGAACCCTATCAATACTAATGAAAATATCACCAGAAATCGGAGAGTTTGTTTTTGTCCCCTTAGATTTGCTTTCCCGTGCTGTCACTTCGGACTTGTCACTTGGAGCGGAGTCGAGAAGCGAGAAGCGTGTATTGTTATTAGAGTCATCCTTCGAGTAATCAAACGTAATAATATCAGTATACGTATCGTGATTCAAATATTTTTTATTCATCTCCAATAAAAATGCATCTGAACAAAACACAAAGGAAATGTCTCCCGCTTTTTTTCCTGCCCGAAACGAGCCGGAGGATCGAGGCGGGTTTTCTATAGTAGAAACAATCCAATTTTTAAGCTTGGTTTTGTTTTTTAAATTGAATTGAATGTCTTCGGAATTAAAGCTAATCATGTTGCGAATGTACAAAAAGGGATGATTTTGGGAATGGAAATAATTAATGTACTTTGGGTTATGAACAGCTCCACTAGCTGTTGGTATTCTTGTCTGGTCTTTCAAGGAGCCTGAAAAGGAAAAGGCTAGCAGAAATGAAGAAGAAAGGGGACAAAACAAAAACCTAGATTCTTTTATAAAAATCATGACAGAACTTATAACTAAAAATAATTTAGGCTCTTCGACTCCAGAAACACGAACTACCTTTGCCTGACAACGAATTACGCATCTGAGCGCATAAAGTCCTGAAAAGGGCTTTTTTCTACAAACTCTGCGAGCTTTGCGGTAAAAAATCGAAAATTCCTAAAAACCCTGTAACTTTACCTTTCCTTAATCGTCTTAAACCCGAAATCCAGCCTTGTCGTGAGGTAGATGCAGAAAAAAACGCTACAATGACTGTCGAAGAATTCAACAAAACCGTTGATTTACATGCAGATAATCTTTACCGATTTATCCTTAAGAATATTAAGGATTCGGAGAAGGCGCACGACATTGTGCAAGATACGTACGAGAAAATGTGGCTAAAAGTGTCGGAAGTGGAAAGTACCAATGCCAAATCCTATATGTTTACAACAGCCTATCGCACCATGATTGACAGAATAAGAAGAGATAAGAAGCAAGGCGATATGACCGAAGCAAATATGGCTAGTTTAAGTTCTAATCGTCAGTACAGCGATCTAAAGGAAATATTGAATGAGGCATTAAACAAGTTACCTGAAATACAGCGCTCCGTAATTTTATTACGCGATTACGAAGGATACAATTATGCTGAAATAGGGGAAATAACAAATTTGACTGAGTCGC
>JAYVZC010000306.1:0-8145 GCA_043783695.1 Bacteroidota bacterium | reverse complement strand
ATAAAGCCTCAGTGAGGCGACCTGTTTATAGAACTTAAAATTACATTTGTTGTAAAAGCTCCAGAGGAGCGACCTGTTAATTCTTAAAAAACGACATTGCCCGTGCTCCGACACGGGATCTCCTTGTTAATAGCGTTAATTAAGATCTCGGATGAAATCTGATTATTGATTCTCTTAAATAATCTCTGTCAAGGTGCGTGTATATCTCTGTTGTGGTAATGGATTCATGTCCCAACATTTCCTGTACAGCCCTTAGATCGGCTCCTCCTTCAATTAAATGTGTTGCGAATGAATGTCGGAATGTATGTGGACTAATTTTCTTTTTCAATTGAATTTTATAGGCTAAATCTTTGATGGTTGTAAAAACGTATATCCTAGAAAGCTTTGTTCCTCTATTGTTCAAGAATAAATAATCCTCGTTGTCTTTTTTTATACTGATGTGACATCTTATTTCATTACGATATATTTCAATCTGCCTTATTGCTACACTTCCAATTGGGACAAGTCTTTCCTTATTGCCTTTTCCGCTAACTTTAATATAATCTTCATTAAAAAACAAATTGGATATTTTTAAATTCACCAATTCACTTACACGCAAACCACAACTATAAAGAGTTTCCAACATTGCCTTATTCCGTTGTCCGCCTTTCCTGCTCAAATCAATTGCATCAATAAGTTTATTTATATCATCCAAACTCAATGTATCTGGTAGTTTACGAGCCATTCGAGGTGCTTCCAATAAGGCAGTTGGGTTGTTGCTTAAAACGTTTTCTAAAAGCAGATATTTATAGAATCCTTTGATTCCACTGATCAGTCGTGCTTGTGAAGTGGCTGTCATCCCTAACTCATTCACCCATTTTACAAATTCTTGCAAATGTTTTAGTTCAATATCTTTGGGAGAAATATCATATTTCATGAACTCAAGGAATTGAACCAGCTTGTGAACATCATGTATATAAGCTTCAATAGAGTTTTCCGAAAGAGATTTCTCTAAGGATAAAAATGATTTGAAGCCTTTTATATAGCTGTTCCAGTTCAAAATAGGTTGATTGAGTAATTATTGGGTTAATTTAGGCTTTGTAAAAATAGCAAACCAAATTTTCAATATCTTTATCATTCAAAAAAATAATTAACAAAGTGAAGCTCATTATTATAAACGGTCCCAACCTTAATTTATTAGGAACTCGCGAAACCGATGTTTATGGAAGTCAAACATTTGAAGCCTATTTTAATGACTTGAAGAAGAAATTTAGTTCTATAGAATTAGAATATTATCAAAGCAATGTTGAAGGAGAATTGATAAACAAACTTCAGGAAGTTGGATTTTCTTACGATGGCATTATCCTTAATGCTGGTGGTTATACACATACTTCTATTGCTTTACGCGATGCCATTGCTTCTATTAAAACTCCAACTATTGAAGTTCACATTTCAAATGTATTTGCACGTGAAGATTTCAGACATACTTCTTTGATTGCACCCAAATGCAAAGGCTCTATTTCAGGGTTTGGAATGGATTCTTATCGTTTGGCCCTAGAGAGTTTCATATAGTTTACCGAATCTATATGGCAATAACGAAAATTTGATTTTAATTTCGAAATTTAATTTTCAGACTTTTTTATTCAGATGGAGCAAGTTCTTCTTTCTTTTTCTTTCCAAACCACCCATTGATTGTATGTAAATACTGATCATACAATTGTCCTATCGTATTAAATTCTTCTCTATAAAAAATTCCAACCCCTTGCGTATAAGGACCGGCAGTAGTCGACTGGCTATTATCATTCACTTTGTTAAATGCCTTAACTCTTACTTTCCCGTCTTCTGTAAGTTTATAATCCACATTTACATCGCCCACTAAGTTATTCGTGCTTTGCGAATTAGTATTGTTACCAATATTTCCTTCCACAGTAAGTTTATCATTAAAGAGTTGTGTTGACAAAGCCACCTCCAACTCATCTTTTGTAATTGCATCACCGGGACGATAGTTTACACCAATATCAAAATCGTTACTTATTTTACTTAGCATATTACTCAACTGATTGGAAAGCATTTCGCTAGTGTTGGAACCCACTCCGTTTGCAACATTCGGTCCACCACCGGTATTGCTCAATTGATATGGTGTAACAAAGCTATTCAAAATCAACAATGAAAATACTTGTCGGTTTACTTCCGCATCATTATTTATATATGCCAAAACCGTTTGTCGTGTTGCTGCGTCTACAGTTGGCAAACCAATATCAAAATTAATTTCGGGCGATAATAAATCGCCTGTCATATTCATTATAACATCAACAGGGTAACGTTTTTTATATGCTGTATTTGTTGAATCTTCAGGGAAAAATGTTTTAATGGAGGCTCTTGCTTTATATATTGCACTTATATCTAAATCAGCTTTATATGGAATTCCGCTCCATTTAATTGTTCCACCTTTTTTAATATCAAATTTTTTATTGATGATATTTTGAAGTGTAAATAAATAATCTCCATTCTCAATTAAATAATCTCCGTACATTTTAAAAATACCTTTTTCAATCTTCAAATTCAAATTTCCGCTTCCTCTAGCTTTAATAACATCTCCCACCTTTTGGTCGAAAATCAATTGAATCTCTGCATCAGGCGTTACATCCAAATCAAAATTCAAAACCAAGCCTCCTAATGAAACATTGTAAATGTCATTTACTTTTAAAGTACTATCTTTTTTAATAAATGTGATAAAATTATTTTGACTTACTTCAGATGTTCCTCCCAATGGAATATAGAATTTTGTGAGTTCTGTTTTTGATAAAAAATTTACTTTATCAGATTTATCATTCGATGTTATTTTATCTGTTTTCACATTTGCATCGATATGAATCTCGTTATTCACAAAACCTGAAAAGTCGATGAAGCCTGTCACAAAAGCTTTTCCGTAATATAAGCTATTATCAAGCTCTGTTGTATTCAACACCATGAATTTATTTGTCTGCATGTCTATATCCAGCTGAAAATTTTTGAAATTTTCGTGATAAACGTGCCCTGAAACAATTGCTTTATTATTATTCGGAATATCATACACAACCATATTTTCTACTCCAAACGAATTATTTTCAATTATAATATCCTGATTGAATTTGTAAACGGTGTTCAGATAATTCACTCTTACTCTAGAAGCATTTACACTTAAAGTTCCGTTTATATCCGGCTTTTTAACAGAACCTTTTATTGTGAAGCTACCCGACAACAATCCGTCAAAAACGGAACAATACTCTTTTACATAAGGTTGTAACATTTGCATTCTTAGTGCTTGAAGGTTTACTTCCATATCAATATTATTCTCATCCTTTTTAGGATAATAATAACCCGAAAATAAAATATTAGGAATGTCTTCTTTAGTAAATGAGCCATGCAAATAAAGAGCATCTTTAGTTTGATCCCAAACACTTGTTGCCTCTCCTTTCCCAATTTCATTGCCATTCACAAACAATGACTTAAAACCAAAATCGCTTGTCAGTATCAAATTATGATACATATCATTAATTATAGATACTCCTGTAATTGCACCTTTGAAATTTAATCCTAAAGAACTTGTAAACATGTTGATATTCTCCAAATTAAATTCCTGCAACTTCAATTCAATTTCATCTTTTATATTATCAGAAACAATTCCATTCAAAGAAACCAATTGATTTCCATTCTCAAATGTAAGCTCCTTAATACTAATGTGAGATGTATCAATAGCAACAAAATTATCTTTATCAATATTCCAAATTGAATCGGAAATAATAATCAAAGAAGGTAAAATCTTGAATTCGATAATTTTATTTGACTTGAAATTTAAAACTGATTTTACATCTCCTCTATACTCTCTTTGAGTTCTACTATTCCATACAACTTCAATGTTTACACTATCGGAACGTGTGATTGTTTGGATGCCAAAATCTGTTAAACCTAAGCTATCAGTGAGTAACAATCGTTCACTTGCCATATTAAAATCCAATTTGTCGTCTGTTGTATTGGCTTCAACTGTCCAGTCTTTTAAAACAATACCGTATACAATTAATTTTGAAGAACTGCCGCTTAATTTAAATTGATCGTTTGTTGATGTGAAACTCCCTTTAATAGCAGTTTTGGGAGCAATGGTAATTCCGGGAAGAAACAAACGAGTAAGCACATTTGGTTTTTTAAATTGAATTGAATAATCGAAATTTTCATGGACTAAATTATTCACGTCTGTATTTTTAAAAAATGATGGAAGATATTTATGCAAAATATCTTCCACTTCTCCCGGCATCTGTAACAATGTAAAAGTGCCTGCAATTTTAGCATCAGCAACATCTGAATTCAGACTGAGCGTTTTTACGCCATTATTTTCCTCTGAAATAAGGTTGAATACACTCAATTTATAAATGGAGTCGTTTTCTTTGTAAATGGTATTATCAAAATATACCTGTCCAATCAAATTATCAATATTGTTGCCTGTTACATTGATGATTAGCTGAGTTGAAAGATTTGTTTTTTTATCTGTTTTCAAAAATTGTAAAGCAACCAAATCGGCTTTGTTTAAGGTTGTGACAAAATCGAGCTTAGGCAGTTTTCCTGTAAAATCAACATCTCCAATGAAATCAAAATCAATATTATCATCTTTTACGTTTAGCTTTCCTTTAAAAATTTGCTTTGCAATTTTTCCTTCTATTGCAATATTTTTATACGTATAATTGTTAAACTCTACCGTATTAACTGTTCCTGTTAATTGAGCCGCAACATCTTCCAGTGTCAATCCTTCGCCATCAATATTTACATCCATTGTTGCTTTTCCTAAATATTTTGCACCAAAGAATTTTCCAAAATCAAATGCTTTGGATTTCAACTTTCCTTTGTATACCTCCTTGTTTTTTGCAACATCATGTCGCACAGATAAATCGGATGATAAACCACCCAATGCGGAAGAAAGGTCGCCATAAGCATAAAAATCATTATACAAACCTGTGAAAGTTCCTTTAAATTTCATCCTTCCAAGTTTTGCAATATTGGGGTGTAAGTTAAGTTTTTGATGCTTTTCAAAAGGTGGAATTGGAAAATTATTCAAATCGAAATAATTCGTAGAAAGTTTTACAACATTCAAATAAATAAGTGTTTCATCAATTTTGGGTAAACCTGTTAAAGTAATATCTCCAACAAATTCAGTATTTGCTGCAAGTTTCAAATTCATATCCTTCCCTTTTACATCACATACTTTTCCACTCACTTTTCCTGATAACGTAATATTTCTATAAATACCTTTCAGTTGTGGAGCAAAATATGCAATATCATTCAACTCCAAATGTGTATTATCAAACTCCGCTTTAAATTTTACTTCATTAATAAAATCTTTAAACGCACTGTAATTAGCATATTTGAAACTTAAGTCAGTTGATATAGTACTTTCAATAGTTTTTATTTTTAGCTCATCCAGTTTCATTCCGATTGGACTAATATTAACATTACTACTTAGGTTTTGCAACACAAATCCACTTTTTTCTATTGCCGATAAATAGTCAATAGTAGCATGAATGGTATCCTGATCAAATTGAATATCCGTTATACGTCCGTTTATTTTTCTTGCATTTAAATCAAAATAGTTGATTCCTGTTGTTTCAAGTGTATCGTGTTCGCTGCGATAAGTAAAATCGGTATTAATAAATGTTACTTCGTCAAATCGAATTTCCCATCGTTGCGAAGGCTTCTTTTTTGTTGTATCGCTATCAATAAATAAATCAATAATAAATTGCAGATTCAAATCATCTTCGTTAGCGTATTTTATCAATTTTGATTTTGTATTCAATAAAACAATATCACTTACAAATAATTGATGTTTATCAAAATCAAGTTTTCCAATATCGATTTTTAATTTTTTTGAATACAATAATGTATCATGGTGCAAATCCTCAATATAAATATCTTCCAAAACAACTTTCTTGAAAAATTCAATATCTACACTTCCAATTTCTACTTTGGTATTTAATTTTGCAGAAAGATAATCGGCAGCCTGATGTCCGGCATAAACTTGAACACTTCTAACTTGAATAAGAAGAAATAGTACTAATAAAAGGAAGATTATTAGTGAAAGAAAACGGAATAATATGTTTGCGAGTTTTTTAATACCTTTGAACCTTTATAATCATACGACAACATTGCCGTGCGAAGTTAATAAATATGAGCAAATCAATCATCATATTAGGTATCGAATCGTCTTGTGATGATACTTCTGCGGCTATACTCAAAGACGGCAAAATACTTGCCAATATTGTTGCTAACCAAAGCATTCATAAACTTTATGGAGGCGTGGTTCCTGAATTGGCATCACGCGCTCATCAACAAAACATTATTCCTGTTGTCGACCAAGCCATAAAACAATCCGGAATCAACAAAAGCGACATAAGTGCCATTGCTTTTACTCGCGGTCCGGGATTGATGGGTTCCCTTCTTGTTGGAGCCTCTTTTTCAAAAGCTTTTGCATTGGGATTAAATATTCCTTTAATTGAAGTAAATCACATGCAAGGGCATATTCTAGCTCATTTTATTGATGATGGAGAAAAAACAAAACCAATATTTCCTTTTTTATGCTTAACTGTTTCCGGTGGACATACTCAAATTGTTTTGGTGAAAGATTTTTTTGACATGACCATACTTGGCGAAACCATTGACGATGCAGCAGGAGAAGCGTTTGATAAAGCAGCAAAAATTATGGGATTCCCATATCCCGGTGGACCATTAATTGATCAATATGCAAAAGAAGGAAATCCAAAAGCATTTAAATTCACAAAACCTCAAATACCAGAACTAAATTTTAGTTTCAGCGGATTAAAAACAGGTTTTATGAATTTCATCAATACAGAAAAAGCAAAAAATGAAAATTTTGTTGTCGAAAATAGAGCCGATATCTGCTCCTCCATCCAAGCTACAATTATTGATATTTTATTAAGCAAACTAAAAAAAGCGGCAATACAAACAAATATTAGGCAAATAGCTATTGCTGGTGGCGTTTCAGCAAATTCGGGGTTAAGAAATGAATTAAAGAAGTTATCAAATGAATTGGATTGGAAAATTTTTATTCCTAAATTTGAGTATTGTACCGATAATGCTGCAATGATTGCAATTACAGGATATTATAAATTTATTAAAAATGATTTTACTAATCAAGCTACATCACCAATGCCTCGATATGATTTAAATAGTAACACAAAATGAAGTACCACAGAATCGGCTGTTTCTTTATCTCATTATTGATACTAACCAATGTTAGCGTTAAAGCCACATCGTTGGGTGATACCATTATTGTTAAGCCTTTCGTAAAAAAGAAGAAACCTTATCCTACTCTTCAACCCTTGGTTTTAAAAACTAGTTTAACTGGTTTTATAGCCGGTGGAAGCATTTTGGTTTTTACTTCTGAATACCGCTTTACTGCAGAAATTACCACAGCAAGAAAACAATCTGATCAAGTGAGTATTTCCTATTTAGGAAAAAATGTTATTTGGTCAATTTTTGAGAAAAGCTCTAAATCGCCCACAAATAATATTTTAAAAGTAACAGGTTGGCGATTACAATACACACATAAATTTTATTTAGTCAATCGCAGACATCAGGCTCCTTTTGGGTTTTATGTCGGTCCGCATTTTTCTTATTCAAACGCAAAAATTTCTTTGGGATTAAATCGTTACTATAGTCAAACTTATTTTGATGTACGGCATCTTAATGCGGATTTAATTTTTGGAGTACAATTTGGAAAACCGGGACGTTTAACTATGGATATATCCGCTGGTGCAGGTTACAAAACTAACACCATTTATTATCATGCTACTGCGTATAGAATTATCAAATACGACACAAAAGATTTTGGTACATTTTATAACAGTAACCTTCATCTCCTTTTTGATATTAGCTTAGGATATTCCTTTTAGAATAGTATCCACAGACCTGCCTGTCGGCAGAAATGAAATTATCTGAATTGCGATAATGGGGTAACTGAAAACATAGTGAAATTCTATTAACCTACTTCAAATCAAACATATTATTCACACCAATACTTCTGTTTACAGTAAATCCTTCTGCAAAGTCAAAACCTGCGTCTCTACCAAAAACACTCATCTTTCCTTTCACTACATCAAAGAAGTTTTTAACTGAAATGGG
>JAYVZC010000305.1:0-3452 GCA_043783695.1 Bacteroidota bacterium | reverse complement strand
AATATCTATCAAATAATTTTTTACGTTTGATGGTAATACCGGACTAATCAATTGTCCGTTCTCTTCTTTTTCTATTAGATTCATAAATCCCTCTCTTTATCTCTCCCCATAGGGGAGAGGTGTTAATAAAAAATATTTTTTTAACAACTCGCCTCATACCCCCTCTCTTGTGGAGAGGGGATTAAGGGGAGAGGTCTTTTACTCGTTTTTCCAGTTCAATCTATCAGCCTGACTAAACTGCCATGGTGCTCCATTGTTTTCTATATTCGTAAACATTCCATTTAATTCTGTTGGTGCCGAACTTTGTTCCATTACAATAAATCTTCTCATATCCATAATAATACTCAATGGATCAATATTCACAGGGCATTCCTGAACACATGCATTACACGAAGTACATGCCCATAATTCTTCGGGTGTTATATAATCGCCTAACAATGATTTTCCATCGTCTTTGAATTCGCCTTTGTTCGCATCCATATTTTTTCCAACTTCAACTAATCTGTCACGAGTGTCCATCATTATTTTTCGTGGCGATAATAGTTTGCCTGTAATGTTAGCAGGACAAGCGGACGTACATCTTCCACACTCAGTACACGTATAGGCATCCAATAATTGTTTCCAAGATAAATCAGTAACATCTTTCGCCCCAAATCGCATAGGCGTATTCGGGTCAACAACAGGTGGAACAAACGAAGGATCAAAAATCGCTTTCACTTCATTGGTAACCGATTCCATGTTTGTGAATTTTCCTTTCGGTTCCAAGTTGGAATAAAATACATTTGGGAATGCTAAAAGAATATGGAAATGTTTGGAGTATGGTAAATAATTTAAGAATCCAATTACCATACAAATATGCCCCCACCAACCTATTCGCTCAATAATATGTAAACTGTGTTCGGACATACCACCAAATAATATTGGACCTAAATAACTACTGATTGATAATCCCAAAGAACCATCTCCTAAATTTTTAGCGTGTGATTCGCCCATCGTATAAAGCACCTCATCGGCACCATTCATCATAAAAATGAAACAGATTAGCGTAAGCTCACTTATCAAAATTAAATTCGCATCTAATTTTGGCCAACCATTCAATTCGTTTTTTACTAAGCGAGGAACTTTCAATAAATTTCTTCTAGATAAAAATGCGATTGTTCCAATAAAAGCCAACACCGATAATATTTCAATGAAGCTTACCATGAAAGTGTAAAATCCGCCCAAAGCGGGACGAAACATACGATGGCTCCCAACCGAACCATCCATAATAATTTCAATTAATTCTATTTGTGTGATTACAAATGCTGCATATAAAAACAAGTGAAGAATAGCAGGAATAGGTCGCGCAAACATTTTCTTTTGTCCGAGAGCAACTAAACTCATAATTTTTATACGCTCCGAAAATTTATCTGTTCGATTAATGTCTTTTCCCAATAAAATATTGCGTCTAACTTTGCGTGCATTGATAGTAAAGAAAGTAGCACCACCTAGAAATAATAAAATGAAAATTATACTTGAAACCATATTGAAAAAATCTAAATCTTAAAAATTAAATCCTAAACTTTGTCACACTGAGCGGAGTCGAAGTGCGAAAGGCTAATCTTTAGGCTTATTTCTGTCCTTACGACCAAACACAGAAATACGAACATAGCGTTCGGGGTTAATTCGTAAATCTTTTAAAAGTTTATCCAAATCTTCGGATGATTTATCAAGCTTACGATACAAGCTATCGCTATTCACTAACATACCCATTGTTCCTTGTCCGTTATTTATTTTCGTCATAATAGAAGATGCTTGCCCCAAAGCAACATCTGCATTATTTATAGCTGAAGTGATATTTGATTTTGCAAGTGAATCGCTGATGTTGGAAAAATTATTGATTACGTTTCCAAGTTTATCACTATTGTTTGCAAGCGTAGTTGCAAGTATATTTACTTTAGTAAGAATCTGAGATATTTTATATTTCTCACTAACTACCATTGTATCCAAACGATAAGAAGTGGTTTCCAATGAAGTAATAGCCAGCTTAATACTCTCAAAGCTCTTAGCCAGATTTTGTCGCGCATTTTCGTTAAACACTTGCTGCACAACAACCATTACCGAATCGATGGAAGAAATTAATCCAACTGCTTTTGCTTGCAGAGGAGCTATGGTTTTACTTACTGAAGTTTTTAAATCATCTTCTTGAGCAGAAGCTAATGTATCTCCGTTTTCAGCATAAGCAATGCCCTTGCCTAATATTAATTGCACTGCTTTAGAGCCCAAAATATCGGAACTAACAACTTTTGCAATGGAATTTTTGGGAACCTTCACATCATTATCTAGCAGTAATGTTACAATTACACTGCCTGAAGTATCGTTTGCTAGAACAATTTTACCAACAATTCCCACTTTAAATCCATTAATCATTAAAGGATTGGCTTCAACCAAACCATCAATGTTACTGTAAACTGCATAAAATTTACGTTGAGATGAGAAAAGGTCTCTTCCTTTGAGAAAATTAAAGCCATAGATAAAACATCCTATAGCAAGCGTGGTAACGATTCCTACTTTTACTTCTTTTGATATTTTCACCTTCTAAAACGTTATAGCGTTGTTATAATAATGCTACTATTGTTAGCCTAATAGTTAATTTATAATGCCGAAGCAACAGATATTTAGTTCGATTTAATCGGGCTATTATATATGTGCTTTCGGCATGATGCAAATTTAAGGAATTATTGGGACTATTTAAGAGGAATTCTTTTTCCATCCTGCATTGCAATAACAAATGCATCTTTAAAACCATTTTTACGCAAAACTGCCTGTAGTTTAATCGCATCCGACTGAGTTTTGCATTCTCCGGCAGTATATTTATAAATACCTTTATCAATATATTCACTTGGCATTTCCACACCTGTAAATTTATCGGAATTAAGTGAAATTGGCTTGTCGGAAGAAGTAATTTGCACTTTGTAAATTACTATGGCATTGGATTGTTCTTCCTCTTTTTTTTCTTCTACTGGTTCTTTTTTATCTTCTATTTTTTCATCTAAAGTATTCTTCACTTCCACAGTAGTAGAATCATTTTCTCTCGGATTTTTTATTTTCCTATTCGCTTCCATTTCTAATGAATCTTCTTTACTGAATTTGTAGTCTGTTTGTTTTTCGAAGGCGTCATCATATTTTTTTACTGTCCCTTCAATTTCGTCTTTATATTCTCTAAATGCTTTAAATAAACTTGATGCTATATATTCCTGTCCTCTAGCGGAACCCAGAAATTGTTCTTCTTTTGGATTAGTTAAAAATCCTATTTCTGTTAATACGCTTGGCATATAAGTTCGCCAAAGTACCCATAAGCTAGCACGTTTTACTCCTTTGTCAACCCGACCTGCTTTATTTGCATACTGTTTTTGCACTTTTGATGCAAAATTTAAACTTTGGTCGATATAATTATCACTAAACATGCTCAT
>JAYVZC010000304.1:0-3466 GCA_043783695.1 Bacteroidota bacterium | reverse complement strand
ATATTGAGTACACAAAAATTGCCGCAATTAATGGTTTGTGCAGTGTTTGTAAATGCAAATGATGTGATGGAAATAAAAAGGAGTAATAGTTTTTTCATGTTTGATATTTTGCCACAGATTCACAGATTTTTTTCGTTAAAAAGAAATTAATGTGTTTTTTTTGTGGTGGGTTTTAATTCGTACTAATTCGTGTAATTCTTTTTTGTTTTTAAAAATTAAATCTGTGAATCTGCGGTATATTTTAGTGAACCAGTTTCTTAATTTCAATAGCAGCTTTTACAAAATGGACAAACAAAGGGTGCGGATTTGCTACTGTACTTTTATATTCAGGATGGAATTGTACGCCTACAAACCAAGGGTGGTCTTTAATTTCTACAATCTCTACTAATCCGCCTTCAGGATTTATTCCGGAAGCTATCATTCCTGCTTTTTCGAAATCCTGTAAGTATTCGTTATTGAATTCATAACGGTGACGGTGGCGTTCGTTGATCTCTTTTTGTTTGTATATCTCCCAAGCTTTAGTTCCTTCTAAAACGTTGCAAGGGTAGGAGCCCAAGCGCATGGTGCCGCCTTTCTTGGTGACTTTCTTTTGTGCTTCTAAAAGATCAATTACAGGATTTGTTGTTCCCGGATTCATTTCAGTTGAGTTCGCATCTTTGAATCCTAATACGTTTCTTGCAAATTCGATTACGGCACACTGCATTCCCAAACATATTCCCAAAAATGGAACATTGTTTTCTCTTGCATATTTAATGGCTGTAATTTTTCCTTCTATTCCACGTTGTCCAAATCCCGGTGCGACTACAATCCCACCGAGTCCGGCAAATTTTTCTGCAACATTTTCATCGGTAACACTTTCAGAATGTATCCATTCAATAGAAACTTTACAATCGTTGGATGCACCTGCATGTATGAATGATTCGGAAATGGATTTGTATGAGTCTTTTAGTTCAACATATTTTCCAACCAAACCAATTCTTATTTGGTGTTTCGGATTTTTGTATTTATGAAGAAATTCTTTCCACTTTGCCAGATCAGTATTTTCAGAAACTGGTAAGTTCATGTGATTCAAAACAACAATATCTAATTGTTCTTCTTCCATTAATAATGGAACTTCATATATCGTACTTGCATCACGTGCCTCTATAACTGCGTTGGGCGCAACGTTACAAAACAATGCAATTTTATTTCTGATATCTCTGTTTAAAGCATGCTCTGTTCTGCAAACCAAAACATCGGGTTGAACTCCGTACTCTAATAATAATTTTACAGAATGTTGAGTTGGTTTTGTTTTTAATTCTCCTGTTGTTGATAAATAAGGAATCAATGTTAAATGAATAACCATTGCATCTTTTCCTAATTCCCATTTCAACTGACGAACAGCTTCAATGTATGGAAGTGATTCAATGTCGCCAACAGTTCCACCAATCTCGGTAATTACAAATTGATAATTTCCTGTTTTGCCTAAAAGTTTAACACGATTTTTTATCTCATCAGTAATGTGAGGAATTACCTGAACGGTTTTCCCTAAATAATCTCCACGTCTTTCTTTTTCAATAACCGATTGGTAAATACGACCTGTTGTAACGTTGTTGGCTTGTGAGGTTGGAACATTTAAAAAACGTTCGTAATGTCCTAAATCTAAATCAGTTTCAGCACCATCATCTGTTACAAAACATTCACCATGTTCGTAAGGATTTAATGTTCCCGGGTCAATGTTAATATAGGGATCTAATTTTTGAATGGTAACCGTATAACCTCTGGCTTGTAAAAGTTTAGCTAAGGATGCAGCTAAAATTCCTTTTCCTAATGATGAAGTTACTCCTCCGGTAACAAATATGTATTTAGTTGATGATGACATGTGCTAAATTAATTTCAGGTAATCCCTGACCAGAGGAAATTTGCAGGTCGTACAAAATTACGAATAATTTCCGCTGTTTTGTTGGTGTTTTAATAATTTGTTGAAAAAATAAGCTCCGAATGAAAAGAGTAAGCTGTTAATAAAACGTCATTGCGAGGAACTAAAACGTCATTACCAAACTCGCAGAAGGCAGGAACGGCAACTGATCCACACGCTTATATCTTACTCTATCGAAATAGAATACGTTTTGTCTGTTATACACATTGGTTGCGCCAACTGCTGCTTCCAATTTGGTGTTTTCAAAGAAATGGAAAGTACGTTTTAAGTTAATATCTAAACGATGATACCAAGGCAATTCATGTACTTGTCCTTTTGCAAAGAAATAATTTAAGCTGCCATTACTTCCCACATAATCGGTATTGATTCCGCCAGTAAAGTTATTGTCTTCATAAAATCCACCTGTTGGTTTGTATGGAAATCCTGAACCAATGTTCCAACGAGCTCCAAATTCCCAATTGCGGTTTTTACCAAAAATGTAAGAGGCTACAATGTTTCCATTGTGTCTTCTGTCGAAATGCGGACGATAAGTTTCAATTCCATCCCAACGAGTAACATAACCCAAAGAATATACAACCCATAAATAAACACGTTTGTAATCGTATTTTAAAACCACATCAATACCTTGTGCTTTTCCTGTTTCAATAATAAAATCTTTCTTTAAAATATCGGGGGTTGATGCATTTGCTTCTGTATCATCAAACAGCTTGTTGGTATTCAAATTGGTTAATTGTTTAAAGTCTTTACGATATGCTTCAACGTTTAAATCCCAATGTTTAGCAATATCAAATTCAAATCCTGCAACATAGTGATTTGCCTTTTGTAGTTTATGTTTTACTTCTTTTACTTGTCCGTTTTCAGCGGTATAACTTACAGGCAAGTTATCGGGACCAGATAAAAAACCATAAAATAAATTAACAACATCTCTATCGGAATTAGCAGCAATTAAGTTTTGAGAATACATTCCGGCTGCAAATTTAAAGCGCAAACGAGGAATGATGTTCCACTTCAAACCAAGACGTGGTTCCGGAGAAAAATTAGCAAGTGAAGCATAATACATTACTCTGAAACTTGGTTCCAATAATAATTTTTTGTGTTTCGAAACGTATTTGTATTTGATGTATCCACCAATTTCGGTAGTACTTTCAGCTTGAGAAATGTGACGGTTCAATGAGTTGTAGAAATCGAAATCGGTTCTGAAGCCTAATACTTCTAAACCATAGTTAACTTCGTTTTTACCCATAAAATAAGTGAAGCCAACTCCCATATTAAACCCTTTGATGGCACTTGTTTTAGCGGCTAAACCTTCGGGCTGTAATTTTATTTTGTATTGTGAATACGCAAAATTTCCTGTTACTAAAATAGGAGAATTTTGTGGAACTAATAAGAAATTACCGCCACCACCATAAGAATCCCATTGCATGTCTTGAACAGATTTGTAACTTACTTTATCGTTAAAATTAAATCCGAAAAGGTTTAACTTACTTCCGTTATTCGCATTGAAAGAAACTTTTCCATAATAATCGTTAAAGCTGAAAGGCAAACCGT
>JAYVZC010000303.1:0-18556 GCA_043783695.1 Bacteroidota bacterium | reverse complement strand
GAGAACTGGATAGAGAATAAACTTGATAACCACCACTATCGGTTAGCAATGCTTTGTCCCAGCCATTGAATTTATGTAATCCTCCCGCTTGTTCAATTATTTCTAAGCCCGGACGTAAGTATAAATGGTAAGTATTTCCAAGAATAATTTGTGCTTTTATATCTTCTTTAAGCTCATGCTGATGAACTGCTTTCACTGTCCCTGCAGTCCCAACAGGCATAAAAATAGGAGTTTGTATAAGTCCGTGGTCGGTAATAATTTCTCCTGCTCTCGCTTTGCTGTTTTTATCTAGGTGCGATATCTTAAATTGCATATGTACGGATAACGAATAAAAACGAATTTTACGAATAGTGAATAGCTACGAATGTGATTGTCTTCACCAATTGTAACTTTATTCCTGAATATACAGATTCGTATATTCGAAATGATTCGCTATCCGTACCTAAATTGTTAATTACTTTGTTTAAATCATCGCAAAGATAAGAGAATACTATAAACACTTAAATCTATTTTTGTCGGGTTAGTTTGATTAGGGATGTAAAGGAACTGTGTGCTTTTTAACGTCAGTCTGAGTGGATTCGGCTTCGCTCACCATAAACTCAGTCGAAGACTTGTCTGTTTTAAGGCTAAACACTTCGACTACGCTCAGTGTGACGTAGCCAAGATTAGTAAAATTCGTAAAAATTTTTATTCGTAAAATGGATTGGTCAGTATTTAAAACGTTTTCTTTCGGTTTGGTTGTATTTGCTGTGTTCGCATTTGCTCTGTTGGTGCAACTATGGTATTATTTAGGCTTTTTTAGTCGATTGGCTTTTTATAAAAAGAAAGAGCTACCGGTAAATACACCTCCTGCATCCATTGTGATTTGTGCAAAAAATGAAGATGATAATTTGGTGGAATTTTTACCCTTGATTTTCGAACAAGATTATCCTGAATTTGAAGTGGTAGTTGTGAATGATTGTTCTTGGGATAATACATCCGATTTTTTAAAAGAGTTTGCTAAAAAACATTCGAATTTAAAGATTGTGACCATTAAAGAAGACGACACCTATTCGCATGGAAAGAAGGTAGCATTGATGATGGGCATAAAAGGCGCAAAGAATGAACACATGCTTTTAACAGATGCTGATTGTAAACCAAACAGTAAAGATTGGTTAAAAAACATGATGCAACATTTTGTTGGCGATACCGAAATTGTTTTGGGATATGGTGCGTATGAAAAGCAAAAAGGATTCTTAAATAAAATTATTCGTTACGATACCTTTATGATTGCCTTACAGTTTTTATCTTTTGCTTTGGCAGGTAAAACCTATATGGGAACGGGAAGAAATTTGGCTTACAAAAAATCATTATTCTTTAAAATGAAAGGATTCGCTTCTCATTATCACATTGAATCAGGAGACGATGATTTGTTTGTTAATGAAGCGGCAACTAAACAAAATTCTAAGATTGAAATAAGTGTGGTTAATCATACAGTTTCAAGAGTTAAAAAAAGTTTCAAATCGTGGTTTCGGCAAAAACGAAGACATGTTACTACGTTTAAATTTTATAACGGAGCTAGCAAATTTCGTTTGATGATGATTAGTGGTAGCCAACTATTGTTTTTCATCTGCTTTGCCACCTTGTTAGTATTGCAATTTCAGCCTATAATCGTTTTGTCGTTTTTTGCTTTGCGATTGTTAATTCAATTGATTATCTTTAACAAATCGATGAAGCATTTGGCAGAAAAAGATTTGTTTTTGTTGGCACCAGTGATTGAAATCGTTTTGTTGTTTGTATATCCAATGATTACGATATCAAACATATTTGTGAAAAAAAATAAGTGGAAATAATTATAAAATCAATTGCTGAGTAAATTATGGATGAATTAGAATTTGACCCAAATCTTTCAGTAAAAGCTGTACACGATTATCATTTGATTCGTGCCGCTCTCGATAAAGGTGATCAAAAGGCGTATGCTGAATTGATGGGTCGTTACCGTGATTCAGTATATTTTATGTTGCTGAAGATGGTCAACAATAAAGATGATGCAGATGATTTAACTATTGAGGCATTTGGAAAAGCGTTTAAAAGACTGAGTCAGTATGCTCCCAATTATGCTTTTAGTACCTGGCTTTTTAAAATTGCATCAAATAATTGTATTGATTTTATCAGAAGAAAAAAGATGACTACATTTTCAATTGATAGAACATTTGAAAATGATGAAGGAGGAGAAATGAGCATGGATATTAAAGCAGAAGGCTTGAATCCGGAGGAGAATATGGTGAAAAAACAAAAGGTAAAACTCATGCATGAAGTGGTAGAAAAATTAAAACCTCGCTACCGTATTTTAGTGGAGATGCGTTATTTCGAAGAATTGTCATACGAAGAAATTGCCGCTAAATTAGATTTGCCTTTAGGAACAGTGAAAGCACAGTTGTTTAGAGCCAGAGAGTTTTTAGCGAATATTCTGAAGAATTCTGAAGGAAAGATCTAACAGTTTATTGGTTTACTCGTTCATTTGTTCATTAGTATGTGCTGTGTATTAATAGTTCGTTGGTAAAATATTTTTTTCGAAGCGTGTCCCCCTCTGGAGGGGGCAGGGGGAGGACTTGAGAATCTCTCTTTATAAATCAAGTTTTCTATGTCCGACATTTCCATCATCCTTAAATACTTTCCAAACATTACTTCAACTCAGCAAGAGCAGTTCTCAAAATTGCAATCCTTGTATGAAGAATGGAATGCACAAATAAATGTTATTTCTCGAAAAGATATTGATTTGTTGTACGAACGACATGTGTTGCATTCATTAGGAATAGCTAAAGTTATTCAATTCAATCCTAAAACGAATGTGATGGATGTTGGTTGCGGAGGAGGATTCCCGGGAATTCCACTTGCTATTTTATTTCCTGAGACCAATTTTTATTTAGTAGATTCCATCGGCAAAAAAATAAAAGTGGTGAACGAAATAGCTCAAGCACTCGGATTAAAAAATGTAAGAGCTGAACATAAACGTGCTGAAGAGGTAAAAGAAAAATTTGAGTTTGTAGTGAGTCGTGCTGTTACTGAATTTCCTACTTTCTATCGCTGGATACAAAATAAAATCTCTAAAAATCAATTCAATAATTTACCAAACGGAATTCTGTATTTAAAAGGTGGTGATCTGACAGAAGAGTTAAAAGATTTCCAAAAACGAATTGTGTTCTATAACCTTAAATATTATTTCTCAGAAGAATTTTTTGAAACCAAGAAGGTGGTTTTTCTGCCGATGAATTAAGCCAATTGCATTTGCAAATTACTTAAGCTGCGGTACATCCCATTTTCCAATTGCATTAACTCTTCGTGAGTTCCAACTTCTCTTACAGCGCCTTTATCAATCACAACAATCTTATCTGCTTTACGGATTGTAGATAATCTATGAGCAATCACAAACGAAGTTCTGCCAACCATTAATTTATCCAAAGCTTCTTGTACCACTCTTTCCGATTCTGAATCGAGTGAACTAGTTGCTTCATCTAAAATTAAAATACTTGGATCTTTTAAAACTGCACGGGCAATAGCAATTCTTTGACGTTGCCCTCCGGAAAGTTTAACTCCTCTTTCTCCAACAACGGTTTCAAATTTTTCTGGAAAAGTTTCAATGAATTCCAAAGCGTTTGCTTTACGAGCAGCTTCAACTATTTCAGCAATGGTCGCACTTGGTTTTCCGTATGCAATATTTTCTTTAATAGTTCCGCCAAACAATAAAACATCTTGTGGAACGATTGCCATATTATTACGCAGTTCAGTTAAAGAATAACTCTTTGCATCTTTCTCATCAATATATAACGTTCCATTTTCAGGATCATAAAAGCGAAGCAATAAACCGATTAATGTAGATTTTCCAGAACCACTTGGTCCCACAACAGCAATGGTTTCACCTATATTCGCTGTGAGATTAATATTTTTTAACACCTGAATTTCTTTTCGGGAAGGATAAGTAAAAGCAACATTCTCAAAACGGACATTGCCTTCTACACGATTGATGTTGGTTTGAGAAGTAGTGATGTCAAGCACTTCCGGGTGTTCATCCAGAATTTCAAAAACACGTTCAACAGAACCAATAGCTTTTTGAATTTGAGCGTACAGCTCAGCAATACCGCCAAAAGAAACACCAACAAAGGCGGAGTACAAAATAAAAGCAAATAATTCACTAATCAATAATTGTCCTTGTGAAGCTAAACGAATGCCATACCAAATAACGGCTACAATTGCTCCAAACAAACAAAAGATAATAAAGGAAGCAAACGCGCCTCTGTATTTTCCTCCTTTGATAGCATTTTTAACAATTTCTTCTGTACTTTTTTTATACCGGGCATTTTCAAAAAACTCGTTTGCAAAAGCTTTTACATTTGCGATTCCCTGCAATGTTTCTTCTATTACAGTATTTGATTCTGCAATTTTTTCCTGAACATCTTTTGATGTTTTTCTGATAAATCGCCCGAATATAACCGCTGCAACGGCCACTACAGGAACAATTCCTAACATCATGAACGTCAATTTCGGAGAAAGAACAAGCAAAACAATGATTCCACCTATAACCAGTATGAATTGGCGCAAAAATTCTGCTATAGTAGTGGTAAGTGTATCCTGAATTTGAGAAATGTCGGCCGACATGCGGCTATTTAAGTCACCAACACGCTGTTGAACAAAAAAGCTCATAGGCAAAGCTATCAAATGTGCGTATACTACCTGGCGGAGTGCCGCTAATGTATTTTCGGTATAATTTACAAAGAGGTAGATTCTGAAATATGAAAAAACGGATTGGAAAGTTAGAACAAGAATTAAATAGAGCCCGATTTGATTAATCTTATCATAATTTTTTAGTTCAATTGTACTGATTAAATCTTTTAACATCCAAGGAAATAAAAGTGCCGTTCCACCTGTTAACAGTAAAAAAAATACTCCCAAATATAGTTTCCATTTGTGTTTGCCAATATATTGGAACAAACGCATTGCTTTCTTTAAGGAAGTCTTGTTGATCTTTGCTTTTGGTAAATCGTCCGTCTCTTTTGCTTTTCTAGCCATGTTTTGATAAAATTCTGGGCAAATGTAAGATTTTTTGTGCCTGTCGAGTTTAATAACGAATATTTAAGCCCCTTTATTTAGAACGAATGGGATAATGAAATACCTTAAAACAGGCTTTATTTCCTCATGGTAGACCCCATTTGAGCAATTTTGACCAGCAATTGAAAAGAAAATTTTGTCAAAATGAAAAAACTACTATCTTTGCAGTCCGAAATTAAGAAAAGGACAATAATTAATAGCCCTTCATAATAGGAAGAGCATAAAGAAGAAGAAATAATGAAAGCATTACGTACGTACCAGCCATCAAGAAAAAAGAGAACAAACAAACACGGTTTCCGTGAAAGAATGGCTACTGCAAATGGACGCAGAGTTTTGGCTTCTCGTAGAGCTAAAGGAAGAAAAAAATTAACCGTTTCTGACGAAAAAACACATAAATAGACTGATTGAAAAATTGGAATCCCGCATGTGCGGGAGAAAAATTAAAAATGCTTCTCGAAAGAGAAGCATTTTTTTTGCCTTTTTTTTCGAAAAGGACTATTGTAATTGTGATTTTTGGAAAGCTAACCTCATACGTCACACTGAGCGCCATGCCTACCGGCAGGCAGGTGGTCGAAGTGTATGGGGTTAATCTATAGAAGGAAAAGTATTGAAAACTTGTTAATAGAATTTTTAAAGAAAAGGCACATTTATAAGTATTTTCGTGAGCAGATTTCTCGGCTACGCTCGAAATGACAAGTAACGCGAAACGTAATGATAGTGGCTAAAGAGCATTTTACCAATTAACCAGTGAACCGATTAACTAATGAACCAAGTATATGCCAAGAGATAATTCCATAAAGTCAGTTTTAATTATAGGTAGCGGTCCTATTGTAATCGGACAAGCATGTGAGTTCGATTATTCAGGTTCTCAGGCTGCACGTTCACTTAAAGAAGAAGGTGTTAAAGTAACCTTGATCAACTCTAATCCGGCAACTATTATGACGGATAAGGTAACAGCGGAGAACATTTACTTGTTGCCGTTGGAAGCCAAATCAATCATTAAAATTTTAGAAGAAAATAAAGATATCGATGCTGTATTGCCTTCTGTAGGCGGACAAACGGCTTTAAATCTCGCGATGAAATGCGATGAAATGGGTATTTGGAAAAAATACGGTGTTAGAATGATAGGTGTAGATATTGAAGCAATTGAAGTTACGGAGGATAGAGATAAATTTCGTGCACGCATGGAATCCATTGGCGTTGGCATGGCTCCATCAAAAATATGCCGTTCGTTTTTAGAAGGAAAAGAAATTGCTCAGGAGTTTGGTTTTCCTTTAGTAATTCGTCCTTCGTTTACACTCGGTGGAAGTGGTGGTGCGGTTGTTTATGTGAAAGAAGAATTTGATAAAGCAATTGACAGAGGTTTACATACTTCTCCGATTCACGAAGTTTTAATTGACAAAGCAGTTTTAGGCTGGAAAGAATATGAGTTGGAGTTGTTGCGTGATAGTAACGACAATGTGGTGATCATTTGTTCAATCGAGAATTTTGATCCCATGGGTGTTCATACTGGTGATAGTATCACCGTTGCTCCTGCAATGACTTTGTCGGATAGCACTTTCCAAAAGATGCGTACCATGGCTATCCTGATGATGCGAAGTATTGGAAATTTTGCAGGTGGTTGTAATGTTCAGTTTGCCGTTAATCCGGATGATTCTGAAGACATCATTGCCATTGAGATAAATCCCCGTGTTTCCCGTTCATCTGCATTAGCAAGTAAAGCAACCGGTTATCCTATTGCAAAAATTGCAGCCAAGTTGGCGATTGGATTTAATTTGGATGAATTAGAAAATCAAATTACAAAATCTACTTCTGCTTTTTTTGAACCTACATTGGATTATGTAATTGTAAAAATTCCTCGTTGGAACTTCGATAAATTCAAAGGGGCAAATCGTGAATTAGGATTTCAAATGAAATCGGTTGGTGAAGTAATGGGAATTGGACGCTGTTTCCAGGAAGCCTTACAAAAAGCTTGTCAGAGTTTAGAAATTAAGCGTAATGGCTTAGGAGCAGATGGAAGAGAAGTAAAAAATCAGGATGAATTATTAAAAAGTTTAGAGCGTCCTAGTTGGAATCGTTTGTTTCATATTTATGATTCTATCAAATTAGGGATCTCTATCAAAACAATTCAAAAATTAACTCGCATCGATCCTTGGTTCTTGAATCAGATCGAAGAATTGATTCTTTTGGAAAATGAGATTTCTAAATATACATTACCTGAGTTGCCTCGAGATATTTTATACGAAGCAAAACAAAAAGGATATGCCGATAGACAAATTGCTCATCTTTTAAAATGTTTGGAGAGTGAAGTTTTTAATCGCAGAAGAGATTTGAAAATAAATCGTGTTTATAAATTAGTAGATACTTGTGCTGCAGAGTTTGAAGCGAAAACACCATATTACTACAGTACTTTCGAAGATGAAAATGAATCTATTGCATCCGACAAGAAAAAAATTGTTGTGCTTGGAAGCGGTCCGAATCGTATCGGACAAGGAATTGAATTTGATTACAGTTGTGTACATGGCGTACTTGCTGCAAAAGAATTGGGTTACGAAACCATCATGATCAATTGTAATCCTGAAACGGTTTCAACAGATTTTAATGTTGCTGATAAATTATATTTCGAACCCGTTTTCTGGGAACACATTTACGATATCATTTTAAATGAAAAGCCCGAAGGAGTAATTGTTCAGTTAGGCGGACAAACTGCATTGAAGCTGGCAGAGAAATTAGAGCGCTACGGAATAAAAATTATTGGTACCGATTATAAATCATTGGACTTAGCGGAAGACAGAGGAAGTTTCTCGAATCTTTTAAAAGAGTATAATATTCCGTATCCAAAATTTGGCGTGATTGAAGATGCAGAGCAAGCTGTTGAACTATCAAAAAAATTAGGTTTCCCATTGTTAGTTCGCCCTTCGTATGTTTTAGGTGGACAGAATATGAAAATTGTAATTAATGAACAAGAGTTAGAGGAACATGTTGTGAAATTGTTACAAGATCATCCCGGAAACCAAGTTTTAATTGACCACTTTTTAGAAGGTGCGATAGAAGCAGAGTCGGATTCTATTTGTGATGGTACAGATAATTATATTATTGGAATGATGGAACATATTGAGCCAGCAGGAATTCACTCTGGTGATTCGTATGCGGTTTTGCCACCATTCGATTTGAGTGATAATGTTATCAAGCAAATGGAACAGCATACCAAAACAATTGCGATTGCTTTGAAAACTGTTGGATTGTTAAACATTCAATTCGCAATCAAAGATGAGGTGGTTTATATCATTGAAGCAAATCCACGAGCATCGCGTACTGTTCCATTTATCGCAAAAGCATATGACGAGCCTTATGTGAACTATGCAACCAAAGTAATGTTGGGTGCAAAAGTGAAAGATTTTAAATTCAGTCCCCGTAAAAAAGGATATGCAATAAAAATTCCTGTGTTCTCCTATGAGAAATTCCCTGAAGTAACTAAAGAGTTAGGACCGGAAATGAAATCAACAGGAGAAGCAATTTATTTTATTGATGATCTTACGGATGAATTTTTTCACACAATCTACTCGGAGAGAAATTTGTATTTGAGTAAGTAGTAAAAATAGAATTAAATAAAAAGGCTCTTCGAATCATCGGAGAGCCTTTTTTGCTTGAATATTTTCTTCAATTAATAGTTGGCAGTCTTTTTTATTACTGCCGCTTTTTCCTTGTTAAGTTTTGCATTTGCCTTGTCGCCTATCTTTTCATAACTAACAGCAAGGTCTTCAAAAAAATGATATTCGTTGAGAGTAGAATTAAGTTCCAATACTTTGTTTGAATCGTCAATTACACCTTTGTAGTCCTCTAAATAAAATTTAGCTTCCGATCTTCCACAATAGTATAGCCAGTTTTGTGGATCTCTGAAAATTGCTTTGGTGTAATCTTCCACAGCTTCTTTGTATTTTTTCATTTTAACCAAAGTTCCTGCTCTGCAACAATAGCCCTCAGCGTAATCGGGATGCATAAAAAGTGCCGTATCCAGATCTGAAATTGCTCCATTAAAATCTTTGGTGTATTGTTTTACAACGGCTCTTAATTTATAACTCATTGCATCGGGAGTTAATATTAATGCTTTATTCATGTCACTTAAAGAAGCAGTGTAGTTTTTCAGCATGCAATATGCCATTCCTCTGTTAGAATATGCTTCAGTACTATTTGGCATGCGGAGAATAATTTTATTATAATCTTTAATGCTTCCAGCAAAGTCGTTCATTTGAAATTTTAGCATTGAACGTTTTATGTATGCATCCAGATTATTGCTATCCAGTTTAATAAAAAAGGATTGGTCTTTAATCTTGTTTCTGATGAAGGGATATTCGCTTGTATCAATAGCCACAGGAGCTATGCCCGTAATATCGTTGTCGTTCATGTACATGGGATTTCCGTATTGTGCAAATCCAAAATTGAAATCGAGAAATAAAAGTGATAAAAGTATTATTTTTTTCATGACAGAAAATGGTTTGAACATTAACTGAATTTATGGCATTTTATTGTTGCGTAATAAAATCCCCAACAGCATTCGTATAATTCAAAAACCCCATTGTCTGGGGAATGCTGCTATGTCCTGCACCGGCAATACGATGAGCTTCTTTGTAAGTTCCCTGATAATTATTATAAACCACCGCACCATGCGTATCAATGTTTAAAAAATCATCGGCTTCTCCATGCACCCAAAAGAACGGTTGTGAAACAGATTTAATTTCTTCTCCGTTATTTATGCTTAGTGTTGTAAAAAAATCTCCAGGCATGGAAAGCCCTGAACCATCTTGTATCATTGTTTCGGCAGATGCGAATGGTGCTTCTAAAATTAATTTGCTTGGTTTCATGCTCCAATTCTCTGCACTTGATTTTGTTGCAGGAGCAGAGCCCATGCTAAATCCATAGATCACTAATCTGTCATTTGAAAGACCTTTGCTTTTTAACCAGCTTAATGCTGCATCAACATCGGCATAAACTCCTGCTTCTGTTGGTTTTCCATCCGACATACCATAACCTCTGTAATCAATCATCAACACACCAAAACGATTTTTACTTTTTGTATTTGCTAATAATTTTGCACGTTGCCAATAAAAATCCATGTGGTCTTTATTACCATGACAGTACATAATAACTGTGTCTGTAGCTATTTGTGCAATGTTTCCAATATAAATAGCATAAATAGTAGTTGCATTTGTTTCGCCCGATGCTTTTGAGGGAAGTGTAAATATGCTAATCAAGCTATCCTGAATTTTATAAGAGTTATCCAAAATAAAATCTACTTCACCCGAATAATTTTCGAGTTTATAGGATTCTAGTTTTGAATTATTAAATAGGTTGTCGTCCAATGTTAAGCAACTTGAGAAACCTAAAGTTAGTAAGAATAAATATAGAATGTATTTTGTTTTCATTTTTGTTTTCTTTTATAAGTTTAAACACAACCCTGGCCCCTCTCAAGAGGGGAATGGATTTCGCTTATTTGTTTGTTTAACTGCAACTATTTAAATTCGTTCGTCATTTTGAACCGTCACGCTGAGCGCCATGCCTACCGGCAGGCAGGTAGTCGAAGTGTATTTGCTCAAAATTTGCGTGTACATCCCAAGTAAACTCCGAAAGCACCTTTTGTTTTTAACGGTGTTACATAATCAACAACCAATTTTTCGTTTGATAAATTTGGTGCAATTATTTTCGCTTCAATATTAAAACTCCATTTTTTCCCTACAATACTGTGTCCTATCATCGGCATAATTATCCAATGATTTTTTTGTTTTATTTCATATTGCCGCTTTGATGCCAATTCAAACCAATTATCAAACCCTACATAAATAAAGTTTTTTCTTTTTCCATATTCCCAAAATACATTTATTGCAAGTTGTGGATATAGTTTTTTTGCGTTTTTATTTTTGTATATAACATTTAAAACAGGAGTGAAGCTTAGTGCAGGAAGATATTTATTTTGTTTAAGAATTTGCTTAGTTGCTCCTAATTCCATCTGAAAGTTTCCGTAAAGAGCGGAAGTAATATTGAAAGAAGCAAAAGCTGTTAAGGTACTATCAATTCCATAACCATAATTTGCATTTAAAAATGGAATTGGAATAGTTGCTGTTCCATATTTAATTAATGGACCGCCTAATGAAACATTAGCTGCGTGTTGCTTTGTGGCCAACGGTTTTACAAAGTGGACAGGAGCACAGGAAAAAATTAGGGTAATGAAGAAAAGTATAATTATTCGCATATTTTTTTTAGGTTGTATATTTTTTTGATTCATTCTTTAGAGTAATTAAACATCCAATTAATTCCATATTTATCGGTGCACATTCCGAAGTAGGCTCCGAAAAACATATCCTTTAGTTCCATTGTTATTGTTCCCCCTTTAGAAAGCTCTTCAAATAATCTTATGGTTTCTTCTTTTGAATCGGGTTCTAAATGGATGTTCATGTTATTTCCAGTCACCAATTTGAAACCCATACTTTCTGGCGCATCTGTAGCCATTAGTATATGTCCGCCCAATGTTGGTAATTCAATGTGGATGATTAAGTTTTTATTTTTTTCCGTCATTGGTGGAGTTCCTTCTGGCATTTCAAAGTCTCCAAATCTTTGAATTCCTTTTCCAGAAAATTCTGTTTTGAAAACTTTTTTGTAAAAATTAAATGCTTCTTCTGTGTTTCCAGGGAAATTTAAGTACGAGTTTGCTCTTGCTTTATTAGTTGTTTTCAATTGTTTCATAAGTTTTATCTGTGTTTGAAGATAATGCTCCAATTGACTAAATGTTCCGCCAAATCCTTTTTCCATTCCATCCATAATTGCAACAAAAGTGTTGATTTCTGCTTCGGAAGAATTGTATGGTTCACTTTGTAAGAGTAAAGTAGTGATTCCTTCTTTTTCTGTCAATGTAATTTTGCATAAAATTTCTCTTGGTACATCCATTCCTTCAAAAGGCGGTTTTATGATTTCTCCTTTTTCATTTGCGAAAGAGTTTATCCAAGTGATACTATTTGGTTTGTCAATTTCTTTGTATTTGAAAATGCCGTAATTGGTTTGATGCCCTTTCATTTTATAATGAAAAACTCTACCAACTTTAAAGTCTAGTTTCAATACATCAATAGGTGCTTCAACTCGTCCCCACCATTTTGCTAATGCTTCGGGATTTGAAAATGCTTCAAACACCATTTTCTTTGGTGCGTTGAATCCTTTCGTTAATGATAATTTTTGCTTTGATTTATCCATGTTTTTAACGTTTATGTTTTTTCTTTTTTTTGAAGCGGTCGGTTGAGTATTTTTATTTTTTAATTCCTTCAAATAAACCTCCAATGCATCTAATTTTTGCTCCCAGAATTTGTGATACTGTTCCACCCAATCCGACACTTCATTCAACTTTTCAAATTTTGCTTCACAAAAATGTTCCCGTCCTTTTTGTTTGCCACTTAGCCACTCGTTCTTTTTAGAAAGTCAAAAACTATTATCCTAATTGAAGATTAGCTGTTTTTAAGCAGGTTTTTGTATAAATTCTCCATGTCTTTCACTAGTCGGGTATAATGAAATTTTTCTTTTACATGGTTCCAGCCTTTTTCTGACATACTTAAACGGGTTGCATCTTCTTCAATAAGCCTTAGTAATGCTTCTGAAAATTTATTCAAGTCATTGTTGTTGCACAAAAGGGCTGTTTGATTTGGAAGTACTACATTTTCTATCCCTCCTACATTGGTTGTAACTATTGGCTTATTGGCAGCTTGTGCTTCTATTAAACTCACAGGAGTTCCTTCATTATAGGAGGTTAAAGCAATAATATCGCTTCCCGATAAAACAATATCTATTTCTTTTATCCAAGATGTGAAAGTTAGAAGTGTCTTTTCGTTCGATTTTTCTCCATCAATAAATGGAATACCTAATTCTCTTGCTTTTGATTCAATTGCTTGGCGTTCTTCTCCATCTCCAACAATAAATGCACGAATTTTTTTTGATGTTTTTTTAGAAATAATTTTCAGCGCTTCCAAAAATAGAGCATGATTTTTTATTGGTACTAATCTTCCAATAATTGAAATCGCTATTTCATCATCATCTAAATTATATTTTGCACGAAATAATTTTCGTTTTTCTGAAATATTTTCTTGGAATTTTGAAAGATCAAATCCCAATGGAATCACTTTTATTTTATCTGTTGAGCAAATTTTGTGAATGTCTACCAATTCCTGTTTTTGTATTTCGCTTATAGCGATAATGATGGTGGATTTTTTTGCAAGATAACGTTCAATTGTTTTATAAAATAATGTTTTAAATTTTCCGAAATAAGAATGAAAAACGTGTCCGTGAAAAGTATGAATGATTATTGGAACACCGCATGAAGAAGCGGCTAATCGTCCCAATGTTCCTGCTTTTGAAGCATGTGTATGAACAATATCTGGTTTGAATTCCTGAATGATTTTTTTGATTTTTTTGTAGGCTATGTAATCATTTTTAAAATCAATCTCTCGCAACATTTCTTCTACAATCACTGGTTTTAGACCAAGATTTTCAACAATAAAATTTGAACTTTCTTCAGTATCATCTTTTGCACCTCCAACTAAAAGTGTCTCAAAATCATTCGACATATATTTGCTTAGATAAGCAACATTGTAGGTTGGGCCGCCAAGGTTAAATCTATTTATGATACGTAATACTTTTGTCATATATTTACCACTGAGGGCACTAATTTTTTTTTAATTTGTGGACTACCACTTTTGTCATACATTTATCACTTAGGCATTAAGTTCGCTTAGCTTTTTTTTAATTTAAGAGTCATTTTTTAAAACTAGATGGCCGTCACACTGAGCATTCTGAATTGAAGCAGACAGTATCGAAGTACCTTATCCGTACATTTTTTTCCACCAATATTGAAACACAATTAAGGCCCACACTTTTTCTACTGCATCATTCGGATTGCTTGAAAATAATTGTGCTTTCAATTTTTTGATCTCCTCTAAATTAAAAATTTCTTGTTCTTCAATAAATTTATCTTCCAATAATTCGTTTGTAATCATTGATTTTAAATCCGTCTTGAACCATTTTAACAAAGGAACTTCAAAACCTTGTTTCTTTCTGTTTAATAATTCTTCTGGTAACATATCTTTAAATGCATCTCTCACAATTTTTTTGCGATTGTTGCTATCAATTTTATAATTGGAAGGAAGTGAAAAAGCAAAATCAACCACTTTTTGATCTAAAAAGGGAATGCGAACTTCTAAGCTCTGACTCATACTCATGCGATCTACTTTTACTAGCATATCGTTTTCTAAAACCAATTGCATGTCGGTAAGTAAAACAGAGTTATAATCATTAGAAATATTTTTTAGAAAATTTGTTTTTCTTTTTTCAAATGCATTTGCATTGATATCAGAATTGTATTTTTTTGAAAAAAGCTCTTCTGCAGTATACCCCGACCATTTAGCCCATTGCCAATAACGTTCTTGGGGGCTCAATTTCATTCCCTCAGCAAATTTTTCAAGCTGTCGAATTTTATTTCCAGTTTTACTATTTCTAGATTTTGGTAATTGTTTTAATAATCCGTGAGATGATTTTACCAAACTTGCTTTAAATCCACCTTGTCGTGCTTTTAGCTCAGCAGCATGTTTGTTATAGCCGGAAAAAAGTTCATCTGCTCCGTCTCCGGAAAGAGCAACCGTTACATGCTTTTTGGTATGCATACTCAAAATATTTACGGCTAATGCTGACGAATCTGCAAACGGTTCATCTATACAGTCTAACATTTCTTTTAAGTTACCAAACAAATCTTCATTGCTTAGTTGAAATACGGTGTGATTGATTTTGTATTTTTTTGCGAGTAATTGTGCAAATTCTGTTTCATCAAAAAATGGTTCATCTTTAAATCCTATTGAAAAAGAATTTAAATGTTTTGTGTTTTGTGCTGCAATGGCTGTAATAATAGATGAATCAATGCCACCACTTAAAAATGTTCCTAAAGGCACATCCGAAATCATTCTTTGTTGAACCGAAGATTCTAATAATTTTTTTAATTCTTTTTGTGCAGAATCGTAAGGAGGAATATTTTTGTAATCACTTGTGTATGGAATAGAATAATATTTTTTTTCTTCGATTATTCCTTTCGGATTTAATTTTATAAATGAACCTGCTTCCAATTTTTTTACATTCTCAAAAATAGAGTAGGGGCTGGGAATATAATTTAAATGAAAGTAAAGTTGTAAAGAGTTTTTATCGATTATCTTTGGAATGTCAAATGCAATTAGGGCTTTTAGCTCAGATGCAAATACAAATCGTTCTTCGTCTTTGTAATAATGCAATGGTTTTATTCCAAATCGGTCGCGTGCTAAAAAAAGTTCTTCTGTAGTGGAATCATAAATGGCAAATGCAAATTCCCCATCCAATTGCTCCAAACATTTTTCTTTAGCTAAAATATATAACTGTAGTAATACTTCGGTGTCGCTTTGTGATTTGAATTTTACTCCTTTGCTTTCAAGTTGTTTACGGAGCTGTTGGTAGTTGAAAATTTCTCCGTTAAAAACAATGGTATATCTTTCTGTAGATTCGCTGAAAGGCTGAGCAGCTGCATTGGATGTATCAATAATAGAAAGTCTTCGGTGACCCAATGCCACATTTTTGTTGAGATAAATTCCTTCTCCATCCGGACCGCGTTTTAACAATGCATACGTAGCATCACTTACTTTACTTAAGTATGTTTTGCCTTTTTCATTGAATGCTAATATTCCAGTTATTCCGCACATAGTTCATTAAAAATACTAATTGTATACGAATGTAAGTATTGCCTGTGAAAAACTTTGTTAATATACTAAAATAGAATGAGGTGGAATTAAGCATTTAATTCTTTTTCTTTGTCAAGAGTGTTTAATTGCATGTGACCCTGAGCGGAGTCGAAGGGCGTAATTCGCTAAAATTTGTAATTCGTAGTTTTTATGTCATCATCCATCATTTTAATTTGCGTTTTTGCCTATTCCTTATTGCTTTTTTATGTCACTTGGTGGACATCAAAAGGAGCAAACAATGAGAGTTATTATGTTGGAAATCGTTCATCCAAGTGGTATCTGGTGGCTTACGGAATGATTGGAGCATCGCTTTCCGGAGTAACTTTTATTTCTGTTCCAGGAGCAGTTGGTACAGCACAATTTGGTTATTTACAAGTAGTAATGGGTTATTTAGTTGGGTATGTAGTAATAGCCTACGTGCTTCTTCCTCTGTATTACCGATTAAATTTAACATCCATTTATAGTTATTTAAAAGGGCGATTTGGTAATTCTTCTTATAAAACCGGTGCTTTATTTTTTATTTTCTCTAGAGTAGTAGGTGCTGCATTTAGAATGTACATTGTTGTAAATGTTTTGCAGCAATTTGTGTTTAACGATTTACATGTTCCGTTTTTTGTGACTGTTGCAGTTTTTATCGTTTTGATTTTGATTTATACCTATCAAGGTGGTGTAAAGACTATCGTTTACACGGATACTTTGCAAACAACTTTCATGCTTTTGTCGGTTGTGCTTTCTATTGTTTTTATTATAAAAGATATGGATTTGAACCTTTCAGATGTTTATCATAAAATTTCGAATAGTGAATATTCGAAAATATTTTTTGATGATTGGAAGCTGAAATCATTTTTTCCAAAACAATTTTTTGGTGGAATGTTTATCGCTATTGCCATGACAGGTTTGGATCAAGAAATGATGCAAAAAAATATTAGTTGTAAAACACTTGGAGATGCACAAAAAAATGTTTTAACATTCAGCGGAATCCTATTAATAGTAAATATTTTGTTTTTGGTTTTGGGTGCATTGCTTTACATCTATGCCAATCAAAACAGCATTCCGTTGATGATTGATGCAAAAGGGAAAATAATTTCAGATACTGTTTTTCCAACCATTGCCTTGCATCATTTTGGAACCGTATCTGGAATATTTTTTATTCTTGGATTAATTTCAGCGGCTTATCCAAGTGCCGATGGAGCTTTAACAGCATTGACCAGCGTATTCTGTTTGGACTTTTTAGGATTAAAAGAAGACACTTCTAAAACCGAAGAAGAAAAAACAAAAATCAGACAAAAAGTACATATCATTTTCGCAAGTGTATTGTTTGTAGTGATTATGCTTTTTAAATTAATAAACAATGATGCTGTAATAAATGAATTATTTACGTGGGCTGGTTATACATACGGACCATTGCTTGGCTTGTATGCATTTGGTTTGTATACAAAACTGCAAGTAAAAGATAAATTGGTTCCAATAATTTGTATTATTTCCCCGGTTATTTGTTACACCTTAAACGCTTTTTCAAAAGAATTATTCAATGGATATAAATTCGGATTCGAAATGATTATTTTGAATGGACTAATAACCTTTATCGGACTTTGGTTGATAAAGAGGAAGAATTAATTTCGAAAACGTACCCTAGCGCACTCTCAAGAGGGGAATAGATAATACTCATATTTGGGAAAGCTCTCCTGTTTTCAGCGTTGGGACAGCCGAATAATTTTCTGAATAAATTGGTATAGATGGGCTTGTTCCTCAGCCATTTTAAGCAGCTTATGTTATGATTCAGGCAAAGTTTAGCTTTTTCATTGCAAAGAAGAAAGCAACATTACATCTTTACCAATTTTTTCACATTTTTATTATTGTTAGAAATAACAACAACAGAATAAACTCCTTTTGCTAAAGCAGAAACGTCCATTTGCTTTTGCTTAGTTTCTAATACTAATTTCCCGTTTACATCATAAATCGTAACGGAAGAAATATTTTCTCCGTCAATGGTTATAATACTTGTAGCTGGATTTGGAAATAAATTTATTTTATTAGCATTTGGCAGTTCGCTTATTCCCACAAACTGATTCAATTTATATTTTCTAAAAAATAACCAAATTTTTTCGGACGCATTAAAATCCTGATTAGTAACACCAATAATAAATGGCGATCCCGGCCATGTATGTCCACCACCGATAATTTTGTAAAACTCAACAGTTGAACCCATATCACCACTATTATATACGTAGTGTTCGGCAGTGCAACCATCACTCGTATTAATATTCGGGACGTTTGAAAATACAGGAGTTGGATTACAATTATCATTTACTCTCCAATATTTTACGACAGAATCAATCGCTAATGAACCTGAGCTTCCAAAATAAGATACGGTTGGATCAGCTGTGCCACTCACTTGCATAACTGGAACCGGACGATTAGGAATACAAGTAGAATATTGCAAACTTGTCATCGTTCCTGTAACACAAGCAATAGCAGCAATTTTATTATTTAAAGCACAAGCTAAAGTATGACTCATATATCCTCCATTGCTCATACCACAAGAATAAACCATATTCCCATCAATGTTGTATTGTGTTTTTAATGTATCAATCAAATTTGAAATAAATCCAATATCATCCACGGCAGTTCCAAATCCTGCATTCCAGTATTGGTATCCGCCCGAAAAAGTTCCATTCGGATAA
>JAYVZC010000302.1:0-8277 GCA_043783695.1 Bacteroidota bacterium | reverse complement strand
CTAAGATTAGTGCTCAAATCCAAAAGGCCAAAAAAATATTCAATGTGGCAATGGCTAAGGCCGATTACAAGGGCAAATATACATATTGTTATTGTACTAAGAGCTCTCACTTTCAATTTGTATTGGAAGAAGTACTTAAAAATGATATTCATTTAGAAACGTCATCGGCCTTTGATGTGCCACTGGTAAGGTCTTTATACGATTCAGGCAAAATTACAAAAGATACTTATATCATTCATAACGGCTATAAACGTCCAAATTATTTAAAGTATATAAGTGAATTGGTAAACGATGGTTTTATGAACTCTATTCCAATTTTGGATAATATTAACGAGCTTCCTTTATTGGAAAAACTATGTAAAAATAAGTTCAAAATAGGCATTCGGGTCGCAACGGACGAAGAACCCAAGTTCGAGTTTTATACATCCCGCTTGGGTATTCGTCAGGCGGACATCATAGATTATTACCATAAAAGCATCAAAAATAGCAACAAATGTGAGCTTAAAATGCTACATTTCTTCATCAATACAGGTATAAAAGACACTACTTATTACTGGTCGGAGTTAACAAAATGTATCAATGTGTATTGCGATTTGAAAAAAGTTTGTCCTTCTTTGGACTCTTTGGATATAGGAGGCGGCTTCCCAATTCGTACTTCTTTGAGTTTTAGTTACGATTATGCATACATGGCCGATGAGATTATTCAAAAAATCAAAAATATTTGTGAAGAACGAGAAGTAGATGAGCCAAATATTTTTACCGAATTTGGTAGTTTTACAGTAGGAGAAAGTGGTGCAGCTTTATATTCGATAGTTGATATTAAGAAGCAGAATGACAATGAGTTATGGTACATGATTGACAGTTCTTTTATAACTACTTTACCCGACACCTGGGGCATCAAACAAAAGTTCATTTTGTTGGCAGTAAATCATTGGGATAAAGATTATCAAAGAGTAAATTTAGGCGGATTAACTTGTGATAGTGAGGATTATTATAATGCCGAATCGCACCTGAACCAAGTATATATGCCTATTATGACTCAAAAGCAAAAAGAACCTTTGTATTTAGGATTTTTTCATACAGGAGCTTACCAGGAATCTCTTGGCGGATACGGTGGAATTCAACATTGCTTGATTCCTGCTCCCAAACATGTTATTATAGATGTTGACAATGAAGGAAAAATGCACACGCATTTATTTGCCAAAGAACAAAGTTTTAAATCAATGCTCAAAACATTGGGATATTAATTTCTTTAGAGAAAAAGCATTTTTTTTTGCCATTATTATTTTATCGTTATCTTTAGCAACTTAATCGGAAAAATTAACTTGTTAGGTTTTATGAATAGCACAAACTACTTTCGAATTTTTTAGATGAAAAAAAAATATCTGTTTTCTATTATTGCGATTGTTATTGTGCTGTTGTGCATACTGTTTTGCGGAAAATGTAAAAAGAATGACGGAAAGGTTGTGGATGAAGGTATTATTGAATATACAGCCTCTGTTGTTGATCAATCAAACCCAATGGTAGGTCTTGCTCCAAGCAAGATGACCATTAAATTTAAACACAATAAATCCTGTGCTGAAATGAGTGCAGGAATGGGGTTGTTTAGCACTTCTTTTATATCTGACCCCGAGAAAAAAACGCTTACTCAATTAGTGAAACTCTTGAACAAAAAATTATCACTTGTTTTAGATGCTGCTGCCATTGAAAAAGAAAATGAAGTATACAAGTTTGATTTAACTCCTTTGAAGGAAACCAAAATGATTGCCGGATACAAATGCCAAAGTGTGCACATAAAAATGCACGATGATTTAGAAACCGAATTTGATATTTATTATACCACTGAATTAAGTATTGATAATCCGAATTTTGCTAATCCATTCCACATGATCGATGGAGTTTTGATGGAATATCAAATGAAAAAATTTGGATTAGAAATGAAGTTTACAGCTAAATCAGTCAAAAAGGAAGATATAGACGACTCAACTTTTGAGTTGCCTGTTGAGTATAAGCCCATTTCAGCAGAAGAAATGAATACCTTATTTGAACAGTTACAATAACCCATAAATTTTATAAAAATGAAAAAAATAATTTTGGCTCTTGCCCTTGCTTTAGCTTTTGCAATCAACACAAATGCTCAAAAAAATTTCGAAGGAATAGTAACGTATGCCATTTCATTTGAAAATTCAGGATTGCCTCCAGAAGCATTGCAAATGCTTAAAGGTGCAGAGTCTGTTGTGTATATCAAAGGCGATAAACGTAGAGTAGATATGAATACAGCTATGCAAAGCACTACATCTGTTATGGACAGTAAATCAAAAACTGTTTTGACGACAATGGACGTGATGGGACAAAAATATTTGATTAAGATGAATGAATCAGATATGAAAAAAGAAAAAGAAACGGCTCCTGTTACTACCATCAAATATATGGATGAAACCAAAGAAATTGCTGGTTACAAATGCAAAAAGGCCGAAGTAACAACGAAAACCAAAGAGGGCAAAGAAGAAACTATTATTGTTTATTATACCGAAGAAATTCCGTCTAGTGATGTTAAAAGTACTTTTGAAGGATTAAAAGGAATGCCTTTGGAATACACTATTTCTCAAGGAGGAGTAAAAATGACGTTCAGCACTAAAACCATTGTGAAAGAGCCGGTTCCTGATGCTAAATTTGAATTGGCTAAAGAAGGCTATAAAGAAACAACTCTTGAAGAACTTCAAAAAGAGATGATGGGTGGCGGGAAGTAGCTGACATTACGCTTTAAAAAGTATAGCCTCAAGAATCAATTTTGAGGCTTTTTTATGGACTTTTTCTGAGAATTATTCTACGGAGCTCCCATTCCGACCGAAGCTGAGGAATCTAAAATAATATTGTCTGCAAATCAATTAGATTTATTGACTTCTCACATGTCCCGGAGTTTACCTTGAGTGAAGTCGATGGGGGTTAAATTTTGTTGGTTGTTATCCACAATGCCACGTTTATAAGATTTTGACTTCCTTAGAGTAAAGGCTTCTCCATTTTGTAATTTTGGGAGATAATACCAATTTTTATTATAAAATAGCCCAAAGGACATTTTGTAATTTACAATGGTTAATGCCGATGCAATAGATCTTTAGTCCTGCCGCACGCCTGTCCCGTTCATGCGGGGTGCGGGATTGGACTTTTCATATGTGCTTTCGGTATAAGCCAATAACTCATATATAATTCATAACTAATTAATGGCTGAGCCTAAAAAAAATACTGTCAAAAATACTTTAAAAGAAAAAGAAGAAGTTGTGGATGGTAAAACTCCCAAAGACCTGAAAACTAAAAAGGATAAAGCCGATGGTTTTGATTCCAATAAAGTTTCCTTTTCAGAAAAAACAAATAACTTTTTTGCATTTGCTCGTGACGACCGCTTTCAAAAAATTGTTGGATTATCACTTTTGCTTTTTTCAGTCTATACGGCAATTGCTTTCACTTCTTTTGCATTTACATGGGAACACGATCACAACAAAGTAACTGGCGATTTATTTTCTGCGGATATAGTTGTTGAAAATTGGTTAGGCAAATTTGGTGCATTATTGTCCGATGTTTTTGTTTACAGATGGTTTGGTATTGCATCTTATGTTTTTTCTTTCTTAGCCTTGATTACTGGTTTGAGAATCACTTTCAACTTAGATTTATTAAATCTTAAAAAAACCTATATCTATTGTTTTTTCTTTTTAATTTTTACATCTATTACTTTAGGATATATTTTTCATGATGCGTTTTTTAATTTGGGTGGCGCTTTCGGATTTACAATTAGCAATCAATTAAATGCTGTGCTCGGTTTTGTTGGAACTGGAGTTTTATTAGTTTTTGCTCTGCTTGTTTTTCTTGTCGCTGCATTCAATATCTCTTTTGATTTAGGTAAAAAAGATCCAATTACCGATGACACTTCGACTACACTCAGTGTAACAAAAGAAGACGAAGGAGAGAAAGTAATTCTGATAAACACTTTTAAAGAAGAAGAACCGATTACTCAAGAATTGGAAATTACCAATGATTTGAAACACGATATAGTGGAAGAGGCAGTAAAAATAGTTGAGGAAGATTCGATTATTGTAGCTACAGAAGAAAATGGTGTGCAGTTTACGGTAGAAAAAATTGATGAGAAAGAACAAGAACTTTCTCCCGAACAAATTGCAGCAGCATTAGTCGACCAAGTTGGTGAATACGATCCAACACTGGATTTGGGAACCTATCAATTTCCACCAGTTGATTTATTGGAAAATTATGGAGGGTCCAAAGATATTGTCATTAATACAGAAGAGTTAAATGCCAACAAAGACCGAATCCTTAAAACATTGAGCGATTACGGAATTGAAATTTATAAAATAAAAGCAACTGTTGGTCCAACCGTTACGCTTTACGAAATTATTCCTGCTGCGGGTGTGCGTATTTCTAAAATCAAAAATTTGGAAGACGATATTGCTCTGTCTCTTTCCGCATTAGGAATCCGTATCATAGCACCAATACCAGGAAAAGGAACCGTTGGTATTGAAGTTCCAAACTTAAATCCGGAAATGGTGCCGATGCGTTCTTTGATTGCATCCGAAAAATTTCAGAATACCACAATGGATTTGCCAATTGCATTGGGTAAAACCATCAATAACGAAACCTTTATTACCGACCTTGCTAAAATGCCACACTTATTAATGGCAGGAGCAACCGGACAAGGTAAATCAGTTGGACTGAATGCTGTTTTGGTTTCATTGCTTTACAAAAAACATCCTTCGCAAATTAAATTTGTACTGGTTGACCCTAAAAAAGTAGAATTAACCTTGTTTAATAAAATTGAACGTCACTTTTTAGCAAAGCTTCCCGATAGTGCCGAAGCTATTATTACAGATACTAAAAAAGTAATACATACTTTAAATTCCTTGTGTATTGAAATGGATCAACGTTACGATTTGTTGAAAGAAGCACAAGTAAGAAACATAAAAGAATACAATACAAAGTTTATAGCACGTAAATTGAATCCGAATAACGGACACAAATTTTTGCCCTACATTGTATTGGTAGTGGATGAGTTTGCCGATTTAATTATGACAGCAGGGAAAGAAGTGGAAACGCCAATTGCGCGTTTAGCCCAACTTGCACGTGCTATTGGAATTCACTTGATTATTGCAACTCAGCGTCCGTCTGTAAATATCATAACAGGAACTATTAAAGCCAATTTCCCTGCACGTATTGCTTTTAGAGTAACTTCCAAAATTGATTCACGTACTATTTTAGATTCCGGTGGAGCCGACCAATTGATTGGCAGAGGCGATATGTTGCTATCTACAGGAAATGATTTAATTCGTTTACAATGTGCTTTTGTAGATACTCCGGAAGTGGATAAGATTTGTGATTTTATTGGAAGCCAAAGAAGCTACCCTACAGCCTTTTTGTTGCCCGAATATGTGGACGAAAATGGTGAAGGAAGCGGTAAAATGGATGATCCATCCGAAAGAGATGCGCTGTTTAACCAAGCAGCAGAAATAGTAGTTTCTACGCAACAAGGTAGTGCATCTTTATTGCAACGCAGACTTAAACTTGGCTACAACAGGGCTGGACGTATAGTTGATCAATTGGAATCTGCGGGAATCATTGGTGCATTTGAAGGTTCAAAAGCCCGCGAAGTACTTATAAAAGATATGCTATCTTTGGAACAGTTTTTGAATAAGCAGGAATAGGTTACTAAGGAACTAAGTGATTAGGTAACTAGAAGCCGATAAAGCTTAAGGTGACTCGGATCAAGTCCCCTTTTGAAGGGGCAGGGGGATGACCTTAAGTTCAATTGATAACAGAAAAAAAATTTTAAAATTATGTTTACTAAAAAAATTATCATCATCACATTCTTAGCCGTAGCTAATTTTAGCTTAATGGCTCAAGACCAAGACCCAAAAGCAAAAAAAATACTGGATGAGTTAAGTGCAAAAACAAAAGCATGCACCACTATTAAAGCAGAGTTTTCCTGGGTAATAGAAAAAAAGGATAAAACAAAAGATACTCAAGTTGGTAAAATCCAAACCAAAGGAGCAAAGTATAAACTGGAAATTCCAGGACACGAAATCTATTGCGATGGCAAAACTGTTTGGGATTTTATAAAAGATGCTAACGAAGTTCAGATAAAAGACATGGAAGTAGGAGGGGACGATGCAATTAATCCCTCTAACATATTTACCATTTATGAAAAAGGTTTCAAGTATAAATTTGAAAGCGAAGACGCAACAACACAAGTGATTAGTTTGTTTCCAATCAATCCTGATAAGAAAAAATTTCACACCATCAAATTATACATCGATAAAACAAAAAAACAAATCACTAGTGTGAAGATGTTTATGAAAGAAGGAACAATACAAACCTATACCATAAAAACATTTTTATGCAGCGCAGTAATTCCCGATACCGATTTTGTTTTCGATTCAAAACTTCACAAAGGAATTTCTATTGAAGATTTGAGATAATAGATTTGACTTAAATTAACATTCATTATAAAATGCTTTTTTCCTAAAGAAGCAGGCATTTTATATTTTTTTACGATAAACTAAAATTATTTATATAATAATTCATAACTTTTGATAATCTACACAGTTGCTGTTAAATTTTGCCCAATATCCAAACAATAAATCCACCATTGAATAATAGCGTCTTCTTGAATAAAATTGAGACATGTAATGAATTTATTTGCCAGATCAGTAATACACCATTCTTCGAACTTCTGCAATAAATTTAGAGAAGCGAATTACTTGTCGTGTATAACCATACTCGTTATCATACCATACATATAAAACAATGTTCTTTTTGTCCGGACCAACAATTGTTGCCTGGCTGTCGAATACCGAAGGACAAGGATTTCCAATAACATCAGTAGAAACCAATTCGTTGGAATTCATATATTGAATTTGTTCAACCAATGCTCCGTTCAAAGCAGCATCTTTCAAAATGTCATTTACTTCATCTTTTGTAACTTCTCTGTCAATCGTCATACTTAATATTGCTAAAGAAACATTTGGTGTGGGAACACGAACAGAGTTTGCAGTAAACTTTCCAGCCAATTGAGGCAATACTTTTTTTAAAGCACTTTCAGCACCCGTTTCTGTAATTACCATGTTTAAAGCAGCAGAGCGACCTCGTCTGTATTTTTTATGATAGTTGTCCAACAAGTTTTGATCGTTGGTGTAGGAATGAACCGTTTCAATATGTCCGCGAGCAATTCCTAATTTATTATGAACCACTTGTAAAACAGGCATGATTGCGTTGGTTGTACAAGATGCTGCAGAAAAAATAGTATCTTTTTTAATGTCCACCGTTTGATGATTTACACCATGAACAACATTCGGAATATCTTTGGCAGGGGCGGTTAATAAAACTTGTGAAACTCCTTTAGCTTTTAAGTGTCGGCTCAATTCTGCTTTATCTCTAAAAACGCCAGTGTTATCAATAAGCAATGCATTGTTGATTCCGTATTTTGTATAATCTACATCTTCAGGATTTTTTGCATCAATCATAAAAACAGTATGCCCGTTAATAATTAATGCTTTTTTGTCTAAGTCTTCAATTATGGTTCCGGGGAAAACTCCATGAGTAGAATCTGTGCGCAATAAATCGGCACGTTTAATAATTTCTTCATTGCTATTTCCTCGAGTAACAATTGCTTTCAATCTTAATTGTTCCCCTTTACCGGCTTGTGCGATAAGCTCTCTTGCAGCTAAACGACCAATACGTCCGAAACCAAATAATACCACATCTTTTGGAGTGATGTTATGTTTTTTACCAATGAATTCTATCAGTTTATTTTTTAAAAAGTCTTCAACGGTTTTAAATTTTAAACTTTCTTGTTGCCATTCAAAAGCTAGTTTTCCAATATCTAAACGTGAAGGACAAACATCCATTTTAGAAATTTCTGTTGCGATTGATAAAGTATCTTCAACGGTAATTACTTTTTTAACGATATTTTTTGCGTAGTGATGCAAGTTCATTATTTCGCTGGCACTTCTGTCTACCAATTGATTTCTGAAAAGAATCAATTCAATGGATTTTTCAAACCAAAGTTTTCCTGTTATTCCAATTAAATCGATAGCTGCTTTTTCGTGATTGATCCAATTGTTTAATTCAGATTCGTAAGATCCATTTACTTTTCCTTCAGTTGGTTCCATTGTTTCAAGTGTCATAATCTAGTTCATTTGTTAATTAGCCTGCCTGCCGGCAGGTAGGTTCATTAGTTGCGTTACCCTATTGTCGTCACCCTGAGCGTAGTCGAAG
>JAYVZC010000301.1:0-8285 GCA_043783695.1 Bacteroidota bacterium | reverse complement strand
TATGCTATTTAGTATTAAGAAAATAATTATTTGATTGAGTAAATCATAGCTAAGTTAGAGAAATAAAGTTAATAAACAAATAATTTGTGGTTTATTTTTAAAATAATTAGGGAAGTTTTTATACCACTTACATTAAAATTAGTTCTATTGCTCTTTGTATAATGCCTATGCACTATATGATTCGTCTAATTTTTTTGAGCTATTGCATATATGCTTTCGGTAAAATCATAAAAATCATCAATTCCCCATCTCTCCATTTCACCAATTCTCCACCTCACCAATTCACCATCTCTCCAATTCACCATCTCTCCAATTCAGCCCTTCTCCAATTCATTATTTTAAAGAAAAACCATTATCTTTGCCCTCCAAATAAAGAAATCTACTATTTAATAAATCTCTTATTTTATGAAAAAATTAGTCCTTTCAACCTCTCTTTTTTTATTCTCAGCGGCATTAGTTGCACAACTACAAAACCTTACGCCCGAAATGCTTTTGCAGATGGGAAAAGTAGGTGCTTCCGGTGTTACTAAAGATGGTAAATCAGTTGTATACAGTGTTCGAACTTATAATATTGCTGAAGATAAAAAAACAACTCAAGTTTTTATTCAACCTATTATTGGTGGAAAAGCTGTTGAAAATGCAAGTGCTAACGACCTTATTCCTAACAACCGGATCTCTCCTGACGGGAAAATGAGTATTTCTGCTTCGGATGTTCCTGTTGTTAAAATTTTTGGTAAAGATGTTTATGCTGATCTTCAAAAATCTGATGTAATGATTTACGATGATTTGAATTACCGTCACTGGGATACTTGGGAGGATGGTGCCTTTAGTCATATTTTTATTAATACTTTAAACGGAGAAAAAATTTCTGAAAGTATTGATATTATGGCTACTGAGCCTTATGATTGCCCTCAAAAACCTTCTGGTGGTGACGAAGATTTTATTTGGAGTCCGGATGGAAAACAAGTTATTTATGTTACTAAAAAAAAATACGGTAAGGCTTATGCAATAAGTACGAACACCGATATTTATGCTTACGATATTGCTACCAAACAAACAAAAAATATGTCGGAAGGTATGATGGGTTACGATGTGGCTCCTTCTTTTTCTGCTTCGGGCAAATTAGCTTGGTTGAGTATGCGTAGAGATGGTTATGAGTCAGATAAAAACGATATCATCATTAATGAATCATCTGAAAAAATAAACATCACCAAAGATTGGGATGGTACTGTGAGTGAGTTCAGATGGAGTAATGATGGTAAAACAATTTATTTTTTGGCTGCTATTGATGGAACAGTTCAATTATTTTCGGTAAATGATCCGGAAGCTACTAAAAAACCTGCTGTTGTAAAACAAATCACTAAAGGAAATTTTGATGTTCAATCAATGGTTGGACAATCAGGCAATAAAATGGTTGTTACTCGTACCGATTGGAATCATGCAGCTGAAATTTATACAGCTGATTTATTATCCGGACTTATGATGCAATTATCTCATGCAAATGATGACAAGTATAAAAACATTAACATGAGCAAGGTGGAGAAACGTATTGTTACTACAACTGACGGACAACCAATGTTGGAGTGGGTTATTTATCCCCCGAACTTCGACCCTAAGAAAAAATATCCTACTATTTTATATTGTCAAGGCGGACCACAATCTGCGTTGTCACAATTTTATTCCTACCGTTGGAATTTTCAGTTGATGGCAGCAAATGGTTATATCATTGTAGCACCTAACAGAAGAGGAATGCCGGGACATGGAGTAAAATGGAACGAACAAATTAGTGGCGATTACGGTGGTCAAAACATGCAAGATTATTTAACTGCTATTGATGAATTTACAAAAGAAAAATATTGTGACAAAGACCGTTTAGGATGTATTGGTGCTAGTTATGGAGGCTTTTCTGTTTATTATTTAGCCGGAATTCACAACAAGCGTTTCAAAACATTTATTGCACACGATGGTATTTTCGATTGGAGAGCAATGTATGGAACAACAGAAGAGATGTGGTTTGTGAATTGGGATTTGGGTGGAAATTATTGGGACAAAGAAAATGGCGTTGCACAAAAAACGTATGCTGAATACAATCCTGTAAACTTGGTTAAAAAATGGGATACACCAATTTTAATGATTCAAGGCGGGCAAGATTATCGTGTTCCAATTGAACAAGGCTTGGGTGCATTTCAAGCAGCACAGTTGCAGGGTATCAAAAGTAAATTACTTTATTTTCCAAATGAAAATCATTGGGTGCTGAAAGATCAAAATGGATTAGTATGGCAGCGAGAGTTTTACAAATGGTTGAAAGAAACTTTATAATTGAAAAAGGGCTTAAAGAAATTTAGGCCCTTTTATATTTATAAAATACTTGTGCTGATAATATTTATTATGATTAGTGCTTTTGAATATTTTTGTAAACGAATATTATTAAAATGCCCCATCACCTTCTTCGTAAAACCGCAGTCTGTTTTTTAACTGTATAATTTCATTTTGCATTGTTTTTGTTCTTTGCAAAAGATGAGTGATGGCTTCAATACCTTCTATATTTATATCCATTTCGTAATAGAATCGCAAAAGTGTTTCTAGTTTTCGTAATTGATCGACATCAATGTAAACTGTTTCTTTAATAGTAGTAATCTCAATTAATCCCGATTCCTGTAAAGTGCTGATAAATGAAATTTCAATCTGATGATTGGAACAAAAATCTTCGACCGATATTAAATTTCTTGTTTCCATATTTTTTTAGGATTTCGACAATTCAGTGAATAACTCTTTTTGTTTTTCGGATAAATCGGTTGGGATTTTGATTGAGTAAGTAATATATAAATCACCGAATTGCCCATCTTGTTTATAAACAGGAAACCCTTTCCCTTTTAATTTTACTTTTGTTCCTTGTTGAGTTTCAGGATTTATTTTTAGTTTTACTTTACTGTCAAGTGTGTCAATTGTAATTTCACCACCCAATACCGCAGTGTATAAATCTACCTCTATTGTTTTGTAAAGATTATTTCCTTCGCGTTTGAAACTTGTATTATTAGCGACTGAAAAGGTAATATACAAATCACCATTTGGTCCGCCATTAACTCCTGGTCCACCATGACCTGCAATTTTAATTGTTTGTCCATTTTCGATTCCTGCAGGAATTGTAATTCGAATATTTTTTCCGTTAACGGTTAATGTTTGTTGATGAGTTTTAGATGCATCAATTAAGTTGAGTTGTAATTCTGCATTAAAATCTTGCCCTCGGAATTTGTTCTGTCGAGCTCTTCCGGAGGCACTTCCAAACATAGAACTAAAAAAATCGGAATAATCCTCTTCGCTTTGTCCGCCTTGGTAATTTTGACCGGCATAATTTCCGGATTGATTTTGTGCTTTCTGTTTTTCAAACTCTTCAGCATGTTTCCAATCTTTGCCATATTTGTCGTATTTTTTACGACTTTCCGAATCGCTTAATACTTCATTTGCTTCATTGATTTGTTGGAATAGTTTGTTTGCTTCTTTATTGTTTGGATTAAGATCAGGATGATGCTTTCGGGCTAATTTTCGATATGCCTTTTTTACATCTTCTTGAGAAGCATTTTTTTCGATGCCTAATATTTTATAATAATCAATAAACTCCATCAATATAATTTTGTTTTAAAATTAGACTATAAATTCTGGTTATACTATGATTTTAGTCAATAAGAAAAATTCATTTTGTTAAAATCCATATTCGCTAATCAACCAAATGATAGCAGCCATTGAAGCACCGCCCAATTCCAGTTCGCGTTTATTTATTGCATCAAATGTGTCAATAGGAGTGTGGTGATAATCGAAGTAGCGTTGTGAGTCGGGTATCAATTCCATTAAAGGTACACCTTGTTCTTTCAGTGGTTGAATATCTGAACCACCGCCATCATGCTCAAAGTTGTAAATTCCGTATGGCTCTAAAAGTGGTCTCCAACTTTTTAGTTTTGTTTTTATTGATGGTGTAGCATCGCTGCTAAATCCACGCGGGCTAAACCCTCCGGCATCAGATTCTATTGCAACAATGTGTTTTTCTTTTTTTAATTTTGCCATCTCAGCATATTTTTTTCCGCCTCTCCCACCATTTTCTTCATTCATAAATGCAACAGCACGGATGGTACATTTTGGTTTTATGCCCATTGCTTTAAATATTCGTAACACTTCAATAGATTGTACAACACCTGCACCATCATCATGTGCTCCTTTTCCGGTATCCCATGAATCTAAATGTCCGCCTACTACAATAAATTCATTTTTTTTCTCTGAACCCCAAATTTCTCCAACAACATTATAAGATTTTTCATCTGGTAAGGTTTGACAATTCATTTTCAAATAAAATTTTAATTCCTTGTCTGTTTTTAAATAGGTGCTTAACCAATTTGCAGCATTTGTGCTTATAGCACAAGCAGGAATTTTATTTAATGAATCTTTGTATGCCATCACACCAGTATGTGGATTATCGTCTTGTACCAAAGTACAAGAACGCACAATTACTGCCAAGGCACCAAACTTAACGGCTTCTGAAGCGCCTGCCCACCTTTGCATAACAGCTTTCCCGTAAGCATTAAACGTTTCGATGAATGTTGGATCCATCGGTTGATTGAAAAAAACAATTTTTCCTTGAATTTTTTCTTTCCCAATTTTTTCTAATTCTTCAATTCCGTTTACTTCAATTACTTGTGCTGTTATGCCTGTTGCAGGTGTTCCAATAGAACCACCCAATGCACAAATAGGAACTTCTTTTACACCTTTTCCTCCGGTAGAAATTATTTTACCAACTTCTTTTTCACCGCGTGTCCAATGTGGAACCATACATTCTTGTAAAAAAACAGTATCAGCTCCTGCTTCTTTCATAGCTTTGAAAGCCCAGTCCACCGCTTGTTGTGCTTGAGGAGAACCACTTAATCGCCCCCCAATTTTATTTACTAAGTAATCGAGGTTGGAATAACTTTTTCCGTTGCTCAATGCTTCGTTGAATATTTTTTTAATCATTGCGGAATCGGTTTGAGAATAACCAATCGTTGTAAAAAGTAGTAGAATTGCGATGGTAATTTTAGTTTTCATATAACATTTTTTAATTTCAAATTTCATATTTCAAATTTTTTAATTTGTTTTCAATTGCAAGTTTTCAATTTTCTCAAATTAATTTTAGAAGAAATTTGAAATCTGGAATTTGAAATTATTTTTATTTCAATATTACATCATTAATAACTTCTGTCCCCACTTCATCATTTAGCATTTTTACGATTTTTGTTTTTGCTAATGATAATTCATTTCGCAATGCTGCGGAATCTAAGGTAACAAAAAGTTGTTTGTGCTTGATGTATAAATCTTTTGTATGTTTTGCAATCATTACGCCCATTACACTTTCCCATGATGCAATCAATCTTCTTTCGGCCAATTTGTCATCTAACCTATATGCTTTTAGCATCTGGTCGATGACTTCTTTTAAACTATGTTCGTTTTTTCGGTTCATTAGTTCATTAGTTCATTAGTTCATTGGTTCACTAGTTCATTAGTGTGCTGTGTGTTTTCTGTGTTTGCTTTTTAGTCTACTGTCCACTGTCTACTTCTTTCATCTCATTGGTAGAAACATTTCCATTAGCAATTTTAAATACCTTAAAATCCACAGAGCTTGATTGGAATAAATCAGCCAATCTCGTTGGATGCGTGTCTGTAATAAACAGTTGTCCGAAATTATCGCTACTTACCAATTCCATTAATTGTTTCACTCTTAGATCATCTAATTTATCATAAATGTCATCCAGCAATAAAATGGGAGTGACATTTTTTATTTTTTTTATAAAATCGAATTGTGCTAATTTCAATGCAATTAAAAATGATTTTTGTTGTCCTTGTGAAGCAAATTTTTTTATCGGATATCCATTGATCGTAAATTCCAAATCATCTTTATGAATTCCAACGGTTGTATATTCCATTGCTCTGTCGCGATTCAGAGCTTTTTCTAAAACATCTGCGAAAGCATTATCATTAAGATGAGAAAAATATTGAATGTTTACTTTTTCTTTTCCACCGGAAATTAATTCATAATACGTTTGAAAAATAGGAACAAAACTATTGATGAACTTTTGTCGGCTTAAATGCACTTTTTTCCCGTATTCAATAAGTTGAACATCCCAAATTTCCAGAGATGTTTTATCAAATTGACGACTATCACCAAATTGTTTTAATAAAGCATTTCGTTGTGAAAGGACTTTGTTATAACTAATTAGATTTTCGAGGTAATCGCGGTCGAATTGGGCTATAACACTATCAATAAATTTTCTTCTGCTTTCACTTCCTTCGGTAATTAGCTCCGCATCGGCAGGGGAAATTATTACTAGTGGATATAATCCTATATGGTCGGCCAAACGTAGATATTCCTTTTTATTGCGTTTAAATTGCTTTTTTTGGTTGCGTTTTAAGCCACAATAAATTTCATCGTCTTGGTGGGGCATTTCAAAAACACCTTGGATAAGGAAAAATGGGCTTTCGTGAAGAATATTTTGACTATCAATAGGGTTAAAAAAGCTTTTACAGAAGGATAAATAGTGAATAGCATCTAAAATATTGGTCTTTCCTTCGCCATTATTGCCTGTCAGGCAGTTTATCTGTTTACTGAAGCTTAGTTCAGCTTCGGGGTAATTTTTAAAATTTAGGATAGATAATTTCTTTAAAAACATCAGAATTTTGCAGGATAAAATGAGCTCTCTTAAAGCAACCAAGCCCTTTTCATTGAAAGCGAACAGGAAATAGGCTACGATGGTAAAAATAACCAAAAAATAGGCTAATAATTCAGATTGTTCAGAATTAATTATAGATATTGCAAAAAAAACTTATTTTTGCAATCCATTAATAAAGATTATAATAGAATTATGGCAAAAGAGATAAAAGACGAACCAATTGTAGACGTTGAACAAGCGTTTAGCAAAACTGAACTTTATATTGAGCAAAATAAAAAGAGCCTAGGAATTATTTTAGGTGTAATTGTAGTATTGGTAGGCGGTTACTTTGCTTATAAATATTGGTATGTTGCAGGGGAAGAAGTGAAAGCTAGAGCAGAAATGTTTGTTGCGGAGGATTATTTTGGTAAAGATTCAATCAATTTCGCTATGAATGGCGATGATAAAGGTTCTGTAGGATTCATTTCTATTGTTGATGATTATGGAATTACGCCTTCCGGTAATTTAGCTGAATATTATTTAGGAATTTGCTACTTGAAAAAAGGTCAATATGAAGATGCAATTGCTCATTTAGAAGAGTTTGATGGGAAAGATCAAATTGTAGGACCTTTGGCAACAGCTTGTATTGGTGATGCCAATATGGAATTAGGAAAAATTGATGAAGCAATTACTTATTATTTGAAAGCCGCTGAACAAAACAATAACCTTTTTAATTCGCCTATTTGTTTGAAAAAAGCAGGCTTAGCTTATGAAGAAAAACAAAATTATTCAGATGCAATCAAAATTTATGAACGCATAAAAAATGAATATGCTGAAACAAATGAAGGCAGAGAAATGGATAAATTCATTGCTCGTGCTAAAGTTTTAGGAAATCTTTAATTTTAGTTAATCTTTTAAAAGGTGATTTTTTGTAAAAAGAATCACCTTTTATTTTTTTATGAAACATTATCGAATTCCAAATTTCAGACTTCAAATTGGGATTCACCTAATTTGAAATTTGAAATTAGCGATGCTAATATAGAAGAATAACCATCACTATTAAACATGACAACTTAAGAATTAATAATGTCTAGTGTAAATAAAAATCTATCTCAAGTTGAAGGAAGCGAAATTCCAAATGGAAAAGGAATGAGAATAGGAATTGTTGTTGCTGAATGGAACATTGCTATTACTGGAGCTTTGCGCGATGGTGCGGTTAAGACTTTAATTGAAAATGGTGTTTCTGAAAAAGATGTTCTTGTAAAGTATGTTCCCGGAAGTTTTGAATTAACAATGGGAGCACAATTTTTATGTGAAGATAAAAGTATTGATGCCGTAATTACAATTGGTTGCGTAATACAAGGAGAAACTCGTCATTTCGATTTTATTTGTGATGCTGTTGCACACGGTGTAACAAATGTAAGTTTGAAATATAATAAACCCGTTATTTTTGGAGTGCTCACAACAAATACACTTGAACAAGCTCAGGACAGAGCAGGAGGGAAGCTTGGTAACAAAGGCGATGAAGCGGCTGTTACTGCTTTAAAAATGATTTCTATGAAAAAGGGATTGTAGATTCTAACAATAATCCTCGTTTTTTTTGATCCCTCTAAATTT